>CAZSAN010000098.1:0-10443 GCA_964604985.1 uncultured Candidatus Saccharibacteria bacterium
CAGATATTGCTCAAGGACAAGGAGTTCGATTTCAGCTTCGCTTATGGCGATCTGGGCAGGTTCCGCGTGAACGCTTTCCATGAGCGCGGGAACATGGCCGCCGCCCTGCGCCTGATCCCTAACGAGATATTGAGCATAGAACAGCTCGGACTGCCCCCCGTGGTCAATAAGTTCTCCGACTATGCCCGCGGTTTGGTGCTGGTCACAGGACCTACCGGTTCCGGCAAATCCACTACCTTGGCAGCCCTGATCCACAAGATAAACATGGAAAAAGCTACGCACATAATCACCATCGAGGACCCCATAGAGTACACGCATAAATCGCAGAAATCAGTGATAGTCCAGCGCGAGGTCCACTATGACACCTATTCGTTCAGCGCGGCCCTGCGTAGCGCGCTTCGCGAGGATCCGGACGTCGTACTGATCGGCGAGATGCGCGACCTGGAAACCATAGCTAGCGCCATCACCATAGCCGAGACCGGCCACCTGGTTTTCGCCACCCTGCACACAAATAGCGCCGCCCAGAGCATCGACCGCATGATCGACGTCTTTCCGCCGCACCAGCAGCCGCAGATACGAGCCCAGCTGTCCAACATATTGATGGCCATCTGTTCCCAGCGCCTTATTCCCGTTATAGGCGGCGGCCGCGTGGCCGCGGCCGAGATCCTCACGGCTACGCCTGCCGTTCGCAATATCATACGCGAGGGCAAGAGCCATCAGCTGGAAGCCGTGATCCAGACCGGCGCGGATCATGGGATGCAATCCATGGACAAGACCTTGGTCAGCCTGATACATGCCGGCACGATCACGTATGACGAAGCGCGTAACTTCGCTGTCGACCTGGAAGAACTTGATAGGCTCATGAGGAGTTAGGACACAGGACATGCTTACATACAGCTACGAAGCCAAGGACGCCAAGACCGGCAAGAAGATCAAAGCCGAGGTACAGGCCGACAACGAGCAGGCCGCGGCAAAGCTTATCCGCGAGCAGGGCCTGACGCCGCTTAGCATCACCGCGGAGAAGGCCGGGGCAGGCCGGCGCCTGCGCCGCGTCAAGACCAAGGACAAGGTGCTGTTCAGCCGCCAGCTATCAACCCTTATCAACGCCGGCCTGCCCCTGGTACAGAGTCTGCGCCAGGTATCGCATCAGACCACCAACAAGGCCTTCAAAGTAGTCATAAACCAGGTAATCACGGATGTGGAGGCGGGTACCGCTTTCAGCGACGCCCTGGCCAAGCACCCTCTCATATTCAACCGCGTGTTTGTAAGCCTGGTGGCAGCTGGTGAAGCCTCGGGTACGCTTGATAAGACGCTGGAGCGTCTGGCCGACCAGCAAGAGAAGGACGCCGACATCATAGCCAAAGTCCGCGGCGCCATGATCTATCCCTTGATAGTGCTGCTCGTGATGATGGGCGTGGTCACGTTCATGGTCGTGAAGGTCCTGCCGCAGGTCCAATCCATCTACGCGGGGCTGCCGGGAGTCTCATTGCCTCTGGTCACCCGTGTACTGCTGGCCATCTCCCACTTCCTGACGCATTATTGGTGGTTGGCCATAATCATGCTCATAGGCCTGGCATTCATCGGTACGCGGTGGGCCCGCACCGTAGGGGGACGCTCCATCATAGATAGCATGAAGATGAGGGCCTGGCCGGTAGGGCACCTTTACATGAAGATGTACATGGCCCGCTTCGCTCGTACTGGCACCACGCTAGTGGCTGCCGGCGTGCCCCTTATACAGGTGCTTGATATTACCGGCGACGCCGTGGATAACGTCCATATACAGAATTCGCTCAAGCGCGCCACCGAGAAGGTAAAGGGCGGCAAAGCCCTATCAGAAGCCTTGCAGGGCGATCCGAACTTCTTGGAGTTGGTGCCTAACATGCTGCACATAGGCGAGGAATCCGGCGCCATAGAGACCATGTTGTCGAAGGTAGCCGACTACTACGAGAAAGAAGTCGACAACGAGATCAAAGCCATCAGCACCATAATCGAACCGGTCATGATGGTAATAATGGGCCTGATAGCCATAACCATAGTCGCGGCCGTCCTGTTGCCGATCTACGGTCTGGTCAACCAATCGGGCTTCACTAATAACTTCTAGGAGCCGCTGATGGCCCGAAGAAGCATACCTGATGGCCCCGGAGGCTTCACCATAGTGGAGACCATGCTGGTGCTGGCCGTGGCTGGTTTCATCATGCTGGTGGTCCTGATGGCCATACCTGCTCTGGAGCGCAGTTCGCGCAACGATCAACGCAAACAGGACATACAGGCCATACTGGGTGCCGTGTCGCACTATAAGCTCAGCAATTCGGGCAGTATGCCGGATTCTGGCAGCAATTTCCTCAAGTATACCCAGCTGACGTATTACGACAGTAACGTGACATATCTCCCTGGGGGCATAGGCCGCCCAGCCACTACGGGCATCAATATGTATACGGTATCCCCGACACCCCTGCAAAAGAACGAGAGCAATAAGAACCTGGATACGGTCGATATCTATGATTATAGGAAGTGCGGCACCACGCCGTCCGGCGATCCAGGCTCTACTAACAGAGGCGCCGGTTTTGGCGACGTCGTGGCGCTCTATGCCGTAGAGACCGGATCCGGCGTGGAATCCCAGTGCCAGCAGATGTGAGTGTGCCGGGCAAGGTCAGGGGTTGCATTTTTACCGGCAAGTGTCTATCATCAAACCATAAGCGTAACAACTAAATTGCAAAGGGCACCTGCAATGCTGAACAGAACCAAGAAACTGACAACCGATGGCTTCACCATCATCGAAGTCATCATAGTGCTGGCTATAGCCGCTCTCATATTATTGATAGTCCTTCTGGCCGTACCCGCGCTCCAGCGTAATTCACGCAATACCACCGTCAAGAACGACGCCTCCGCCGTGGCATCCGGCATATCGGACTTCGAGTCCAACAACAACGGCGCTTCGCCGACTAAGTTGGCATCTTTCGATAGCGGCTCCATAGTCTTCGCGAACGCCACAATTACTAACGGCTCTACGGCCAAGATCCAGGACTCTGACAGCGTGAACGGTAAGAACACCGGTGCTACCAACATAGCCTTCAGTACCGCTGTCCCTGGTACGGCTGATGCCGCCGCAGGCGCTTTGTTCATAGTCCAGGGCATGAGCTGCCCCGATGATTCAGGTACGGTTACCTCTAGTACCCGCGCTTTCTCCATATACTACTGGACGGAGACTCCAGGCATAGCTTCCGGAGTTGTGAAGGGCCTGCCCAACGGCGTGAACCTAAAGGGCCAGTGCCTGGACACATAAGGTAAGAAGCAAACTATAAAGGCCCAAAGCGGACCCACAGGGGTCCGCTTTGGCGTAATGATATCCGTAGCATGGTAATATAGGGCTTGTGATTTACGCCATACTGATAGTGACAGGACTGTGTCTGGGCAGTTTCGTGAACGCTCTTGTGTGGCGCCTGCATGAGCTAGCGGGCCGTGACGGAAAGAAGCTTTCCGCGGCAGATGCCAAGAAGCTTTCCGTGGTCAATGGCCGGTCCATGTGTCCCCAATGCCGTCATGAGTTAGCGGCCAAGGATCTGGTACCCTTGTTCAGTTGGCTTTTCCTTCGTGGTAAGTGCCGCTATTGCGGCAAGCCCGTATCTTCACAGTACCCTCTCGTAGAGCTGGCCGTGGCTGGTCTCTTCCTAGCCTCTTATGTATGGTGGCCTCAGGCTTTCGACGCGCCGCAGACGGCCATATTCTTACTGTGGCTTGCCATACTGACCGGCCTTATGGCCTTGGTCGTGTATGACGCGCGCTGGTCATTGCTGCCCAACCGCATTATCTACCCCCTATGGGTCTTGGCGGCCATACAGGCCGTCATAGCCATATGGGCTGCCACCGATCCCTCCAGGGCGCTGCTAGACGCTCTCCTGGGCGTATTGGTCGGGGGAGGTATCTTCTATGCCTTGTTCCAGGTATCAGGCGGCCGCTGGATCGGTGGCGGCGACGTGAAGCTCGGAGCGTTGTTAGGCCTAGTTGTAGCCACACCGGCCAAGGCCTTGTTGTTCATCTTCCTGGGTTCGCTACTGGGTAGCCTGGTCAGCATACCCCTAATAGCCACGGGACGCATGAAAAGGACCAGTGTTATACCGTTCGGTCCGTTCCTGGTAGCGGCTGTAATTATCGTCGTTCTGTTCGGTGGTGACATGCTGGATTGGTACCGTCAGGCCTTCCTGGTGCGTTAACTGCTTATGCTATATACTTATGGTCAGTATGAAAGGTGGAAACTCACCTCTTGGGTATACAGTGGTAGAGGTCATGATAGTGCTGGCCGTGTCCGGCATCATGTTCCTGGTAGCTGCCAACTTCATAAACGGCAAACAGCAGAAGACTTCGTTCACGAACGGAGTCAACGAGATGGTCTCGCGCATCCAGGACACCATAGAGCAGGTATCAGACGGCGAATATAGCGATATTCCTTTCACCTGCAGTGTCTCCGGCGGTTCTCTCAGGATAGGTCTTGGCGGAGCGGCCCAAGGCACGAACCCAGACTGCGTATTCATAGGTAAGTTCATGCACTTCAGCCAAAGCGGCGAGCCTTCTTCATACGAAGTCTTCTCGTTGGCGGCCGCCCGCAGCTCAACATCCCTGGGGCCGGATGTGACACCGGTGTTAGGGGGCGGAATAGACCTGACAGACCAGCAAACGGTACCCCAGAATCTTAAGATCACGACGGCCGGCGTAAGGATTTCCGGCAGGGCTGGCAAATTCTATGGTTTCGGCTTCACGCAGAGCCAAGGCAGCCAGGACGCGGTGACAGGCACTTATACTTCTGGCGCGCAGACCATCGGTCTGGTCTATAGCGCCGGTCTCAGGTCCAGTAGCGCCAGCGAATCCTCTGCCGCAGGTTTCATAACGGGTACGGTAGCTCCGGCGGCTGGCGCCAGCTTCTGTCTGACCGATGATACCCGCTATGCCAAGATCGACATAGGCGGCACAAACAATGCCAGCCCGCTTGATGTGAACGTTACGATCTCAGGGGATAAGCCGCCATCATGTTAAAGAACCTGCTATCACCGGTCAGAAAACTTAGGGATGACAGAGGCGATACCATCATAGAAGTGATGATAGTGCTGGCTGTGCTGGGCCTGGCGCTGGGAATATCCTATGCCACTGCCAACCGCAGTCTGAAAGGCGCCCGACAGGCGCAGGAAAACACCCAGGCTACGGAGATAATACAGGGCCAGGCGGAAGCATTGCGGTCCATGGCCTCAAACCCGTCTACCAGCAGTGATTATATCTATCGGGCCGGCACCTTCTGCGTGGGTAGCAACGGCCATATAACTACCGTGAGCTGCAATCTGGGGGAGGCTTCTCGTTACAAGATAAGCATCAGGTGGAACGGCGCGGCTACGGATACGTTCACCATCACGGCTTCGTGGGATGACGTATCGGGCCACGGCACTGATACCGATACCCTGCAATACAGGGTCCACACCTTGACGCCTAGCGCCGTAGGCGGCGGCGGTGGCGGTGGTGGCGGTGGTGGTGGCGGCGGCGTGATTTCGCCGAGCATGGCTACCTCTGGCTGTTCCGGGCCAATAGGTACGGGTTGGAACGGGGCGGCCTGCAAATCAGGTGATAGACTGGCTGTCACCGTCAGCGGTGTTAACGATGGCGATACCTGCGTACTGAAGAATGACAATGGCGATAATTCCGGCACTACCGTAGCCACGTTCAGGGCGACCGGTACAAGCTGCTCGGGGAATGTCAGCTTCAGCCGGCTAGGCAGTTCGCAGACGGAGTATCTGACCGCCTACGTGACCGATAGCGGCACTCTGTACCACACGAACACGGACACCTTCAGGTCCTGGGCCAACACGCCGACGCATTATGCCTGCAGCTGGAACGATCCAACGGCGCACAATGGTTTCTCTAACTGGTATGTGACATTGGATTCCGATCCGTGCGTGGCCGGTACGACCTGCTACAGGGGCGGGGGCGGTACTTGCACCACCTATGTGACCACTTTGGACCGTTACCAGAACTTCGATGTGGCCTGCTGGACAGGTTCATACTATGTCTACGGCACTAAGTGGACCGGCAGCGACTATAGCGGCAGACCATGTCCGCCGGGCACTGCCGAGGTATCACTATTACCTGGCGCACCGCCAGGGGTGAGAGACGTGGCCAGGGAAGAGGAAGGCGGCAGACAGTATGCATAGCCTAAGGCGCGACGACAGAGGTTTCACCATCATCGAGCTGATGATAGCTACTTCCATATTGTCGATAATGCTGATAATGGTCACCGTGATGATGATCAACATGGGCAACCTGTACTACAAGGGCATCAGCCAATCCCGCATACAGGACAACGTGCGGAGCGTGACCGATGAAGTGTCCAAGCACCTGGAGCTGGGCGACACTTTCTTCTTGAGTACCAGTGGCGACGAGAGGTCTTACTGTATCGGCAGCACGCGCTATACCTTCATCCTTTATAAGCAGCTGGGCGCGGATAGCGCTTCTCCTAATTTCCAGTCCAGGCATGTGTTATGGAGGGACGCGAATCCTACGCCGCAGAGCTGCCCATCGGTGCTGCCGGATCTGACGGCCAACACGCCGAGTGCGGGCGGAGTGGAACTCATGGCGCCCAACTCCAGGCTCTTAGACTTCACTATCACCGGTACGTCGCCATATTCCTTGTCCTTGACCGAAGCTTACGGCGCCAATGACCTGCTTTGCGATAACGCCGTCGGCGGAGATTGCACCAGTCACTACAGTACCAGCTCCGAGGTATACAAACTGGTCTCGGGCAGCGTGCCGTCTCCGGCAGGCACGATACGTTGCCGCGGCGAGATCGGTGATCAGTTCTGCGCCACGGCCACCCTTAGCACTACCGTGGTCAGGCGCTTGCCTTAAGCGTACGATGTAATAGAATGTAAATATGCTTATGCTGCGAAATAAACATCTTGGATCGGATGAGAGCGGCTTCGCCTCGATAGTCATAGCGTTAGTACTCATAGTGGTGATGGCATTGCTGACCGTAGGGTTCGCGCAGCTTTCCAGGCGGGAACAGAGGAGCGCCCTGAACAAGCAGCTGGCCAATCAGGCCTACTATGCGGCCGAGAGCGGCATCAATGATGTGGCGAAGGCCTTGCCGACCATATCGGCGGCCGCCAGCCAGCCCGACAAGACCAAATGCCTGACTTCGAGCCAGCTTTCGTCGTACGGACTTGATCCGGCGATAGATACGTCTCGCGGCGTCTCCTATAGCTGTGTTCTGGTGGATCTGAAGCCAAAGTCGTTGCTTTATGATAACGTCGGTATCGATGCCACACGTTACGTAACGTTTTCAACGGACCCCAGTCCTTTGACCAGCTTGACGGTGCACTGGGGCAGCTCAGACAACCATACCTCATTTCCTGCCGCCACACAGGGGTTCAAACCGCTTTCAGGCGGGGCTTCCAACTGGGGCAATGCACCTGGCGTCATACAGATGAGCATTACCCCTGTGCCTAATGGCAGCGTCACCCAGTCCGCTCTGACCGGCGCCATGTTCACGGTCTATCTGTACCCGTCGACAGCGGCAGGAGCCGTGAACTACAGTACTTCATCAGGGGCGCAGGGGCGTATAGTATCGGGTAACTGTAGTGGAGGGGGCACTTACCCGTGCTCCGTGACCATAGGCGGCTTGAACGTGCCCAACACACAGGCATACATACTCAGCATGGTAGATTATTACGATTCATCCGACATCAGTGTCACAGGCAAGAGTGGCGGCACCGACATCTCCTTCGTAGGGGCCCAGGCCGGGGTAGATGTCACGGGCAAGGCCCAAGAGGTCCTTAAGCGCCTGAACGTACATATACCCGTGCATGCCAGCTATCACTTCGCTCCCGGTATAGAGGCGGGCGATATCTGTAAGCGGTTTACCACCGATCCTACGGCTGCCGCCGGTTTCGATACGGCGCTCAGCTCCGTATGCAAGCTTGATAACTGATACGGCGCGGCAGCCAGCTTAGGGCTTGCTGGCGCCCCTATGGAATTTCTCGTGTACGGCCTTCAGATGGGGATCGGTGACATGCGTATATATCTGGGTGGTGGCGATATTGCTATGTCCTAGCAGAGCTTGGACGCTGCGCAGATCGGCGCCGTTCATCAGCAGATCGGTAGCGAACGAATGACGCAGCGTGTGCGGGCTCACGTGTTTGGTGATGCCTGCCAGCCTGGCGTACCGGGCTACTATGCGTTGCACGCTGCGCGCCGTCAGCCGGTGGAAGTTGCCGGATAGATCGACTTTCTTGCTGCCGCTGTATCTGATGAACAATGGCTTAGCTGTATCCTGGCGTTTGTCCAGATACCGGCTTACCCATTCAGCCGCGGCCGGACTGATGAATATCGGCCGGTCTTTCTGGCCCTTGCCGCGAACCATGAACTCGCGGCGCTTCAGATTCACGTGGTCCCGGTTCAGGCCTACCAGCTCGCTGACGCGTAGCCCCGAACTGAACAACAGCTCAAGTATGGCTCGGTCACGCAGTCCCGGCAATGTGTTCGTGTCAGGCTCGTCGAACACGCGTTTGAGTTCATCCTCGTCCAGGAATGTGACCTGCTTGCGCGCGGTGCGCGCCAGCTCGATCTTATCGGCTGCTAGGGCAGGGATGCCCCGTTTGGCACAGTACTTCAGGAAGCTGCGCAGGGCGATCAGGTGGTAATTCTGCGTTATCTTGCCCATCTCGTCAGAGGTGTTCGTGCCAAGGCGGTTAAGCCACAGGCGCCACTTGCGTATCAGCTCCGTATCTATATCAGCGACCTTTATATCGCCCGCGAAATCTATCAGCCTGGTCAGATAATGATCATAGTTCTCGATAGTCTTCTGCGAGCGGTTCTGTTCGATCTCCATGTATTCCAGAAAATCGGTCTTGGCCTTGGCGAATAACATAAGCTCATTGTAACATTTTGCGACGCGGGAGCTTTTGAACACAATGCGGCATCGGTATCACACCGCGCACGTGTTAAAATATTGATATTGAACAAAGAAAAGGAACAAGGAGCCTGATAAGTGGAAAAGACCCTTATAATTTTTAAGCCTGATGCGGTCATGCGCGGCATAGTCGGCGAAATCACGACCCGTTTTGAGCGGGCCGGACTCAAGATAATCGGCGTGAAGATGCTCGCGCCCGACGATGCGCATTATATAGAGCACTACGAAGGCATAGGCACCTTAAGGACCCGAAAGGGCAAGGAGATCTTCGAGAGCCAGCTGGCCACCATGCGCGACGGCCCTGTAATCGCCATGGTCCTAGAGGGCGTGGAGGCCGTAGAGGCCGTCCGCAAGATGGTAGGTGACACCCAGCCAAAGACGGCCCAGCCGGGTACCATCAGAGGCGACTATGCGCACGTCAGCTACGAGCAGGCCTCCAGCACCGGCCGGGGCGTAGCCAACGTGGTCCATGCTTCGGCTGATTCCAAAGAAGCGACCAAAGAGATAGCTCACTGGTTCTCCCAGAGCGAGCTCCACGAGTACGAGACCGCGCACGAACACTTCACCCAGCCTCGCCCCAAGAAGTAGCGGTTCGTACCCGGTCTGCTCCGCTGCGCAGCCGTATCTGATAAACTGTATTGGAAGCGTCCGTCTTCCATGCGGGTCCCCGTAGTTCAATGGATAGAATAACTCCGTCCTAAGGAGCAGATAGCGGTTCGAATCCGTTCGGGGATACCACATCAGCCTGTTACAATACGCTTATGGCCGGAACGCCGAAAAACACTGATCCGCACGACCAAGACAGACCCGAGAAATACTTCGCGGACCAGTTCGACAATGAAGAGGTGCTATACGTCTTCCGCAGGCACCCCATAGTTATGCGCAAAGGGCTGATCCTGGGATTGTTCGGACCCCTCATAGGCATCGCGCCGGCGGCCATAGACCCCAGCCTGGGCTTCGGCGCCTTCTTCGGCGGGCTGGCCGCCGGCTGTATCCTCGGACTCATACTCTTCACTCCTAGCTGGATCACCTGGCACTTCAGCGTCTTCATCGTGACCGACCAACGCTTCATACAGATCACGCAGAAAGGTTTCTTTCATCGCGCGGTTGCCGACCTGGGGCTCCAGCAGATACAATCCGTGAATTACGAGGTGGCTGGATTTGAGGCAACCATGCTGGGATTTGGTACAATAAAGATGCAAACATACGTGGGGGACCTGACGATCCACAAGGTGCATCGTCCGGCTAAGATTCAGAAGAAACTCCTGGGTATTTTGCGGCAGGAGGGCATAGCAGCCACTTCTTATCCGGCTCCCAATCAACAGCCGAACGATACGCATGAAGAAACCGAAGAAATTACTCAAGAAACCTAAGCTCCCCAAGGCTCCCAAGAAGCTTCCTTTCAAGCGGCCGTCAAAAACGGCTGAGCAGAAGGTGACGGACGCCCTCAGCGACGTGCCGCGCATCACCAACGAGACCGTCACCGAACACCGCGA
>CAZSAN010000099.1:0-2512 GCA_964604985.1 uncultured Candidatus Saccharibacteria bacterium
GCACGCCTGGGCGGCCTGTCCGAGGCACAGCTGATCAAGGATAAGTATGGCCGGGTCCTGTTCTTCACCGTCAGCACCGGCCTGGGTGGAGCCCTGATAGAGGACGGACGCATTGTCACGGCACTGCAGGACATGGAGGCCGGCAAGATGCCGCTCGTGTATGACGGCAAGCTGGAATACTGGGAAGAGTTCGCCGGAGGACGCGGCGTTGTCAGGCGCTTCAACAAGAAGGCGGCCGAGATCACCGACCCCGAGGAATGGCGTCAGATCGGCGAAACCCTGGGCTACGGCCTGGGCGCCGTATGCTCAATATTGCAGCCCGAAGCGATAATATTGGGCGGCAGCGTCGGCGCCTACGCCGATAAATACAGC
Organism: uncultured Candidatus Saccharibacteria bacterium; assembly: GCA_964604985.1. Lineage (GTDB taxonomy): Bacteria > Patescibacteriota > Saccharimonadia > Saccharimonadales > UBA4665 > CAZSAN01. The sequence continues at coordinate 373 of CAZSAN010000099.1, forward strand.
GGCGCCATACTGGACTACCTGGCAGAACACCTGCACGCCATAGTCCGCCAGCCCAAGGCCGTACTGGCTGCCCGGCGCCCTAACGAGGCCGTCATATACGGCTGCTATGAACTCTTGAGACAAAGAAGGAATCCTTAAAAATGGGTGCTGCCGGCCATGCCGCTATGGAAACCCTTATCAATGAGCTGCAACTCAAGTTTCCGGCTTTGAAATTCACCCCTGGCAACCAGTTCTACTGGTCGCCGGAAACCGGTGAGATATTCTATGAAGCCGAGTGGCGCGGCCACCACGCCGTATGGTCACTGCTGCACGAGACCGGCCATGCTCTGTCAGGCCATCGCTCATATAGGGCAGATCTGGAACTTCTGCGCCTGGAGATAGACGCGTGGGAACGGGCCCGCCAAGTTGCCAGCGAGCTCGGAGTACGGATAGACGAGGATCATATCCAGAACAGTTTGGATACCTACCGCGATTGGCTGCATAAGCGCAGCATCTGCCCGTCCTGTGGCAATAAATGCCTCCAACAGGGGGATTTTGTCCATTATCGTTGTTTCAATTGCCACACTGTTTGGAAAGTGACGGCCAGTCGTTTTTGCCGCGCCTATCGTCGGCGTAAAGACGTACCCCAGCCTGTGGGCCCTCAGACTACCTACTGATGATCATAATAAGTTTTAATAAAGCCGCTGGCGCTGGCCCGAATGTCTGATACTAATAAACCCCGAGGGGAAGCATAAGGGCCGCGTCCTCCTAAAAGGACGCGGCCTTTAGCTCAAGCCTTAGGCTACCTTCTTGGTGCGACGGCTGATGCGGCCGCCTACGGCGCCAGCCTTGCGGGCCAGCTCACGGTTGGCGTAGAAGCCACCGGTGCGGCCGAGTTTGCCACCCTTGGCACCGATCTTAGCGTAGAAGTCTTTGCCATACTTGGCTTTGTTGGTTGCGGCGGCGGCACGGCCGCCAGCTTTTGTTCCTGCCATCTTAGTAAGTCTCCCTTATACTTAAACTGCTCGCTCCCGAGAGATATAAAAAAGGCTTTCCTGCGACAGGTCGATGACTGTCCGGGAAAACCCTCTTATTTCTTTCGAAACTATGCTTATGATATCACGCTACTGGTTACCTGTCAACACCTACAATAGAAAAGGACCCCCTTTCGGGAGTCCTTTTCAAAATTTGGCACCGTGCTATCTTCCCAGGGGTGAACCCCAAGTATTGTAACCGCTCCGAGGCTTAACTTCTGTGTTCGGCATGGGAACAGGTGTTGCCCTCGGGCTATGGGCACCAATCAGGCCACTTCCCCGTGGAGAAGTGCCTGATCGGCGCCCAAGCCGGCGGCTTGGAAGCTGACGGTGTTAAAGAATCGCAATCGACAAACCGGGCTTGGAAGACAAAGGTCTGCTCAAGCACCGACGACCAGTCAATGCACTTTTACCCAAGAGTCACGCCGCCTTTCAGCCGCGCGGCTCTTGGTCGTAAAAAGTCAATGCCTCTATTAGTACGCTTCGGCTGCACATGTTGCCATGCTTCCACCTTGCGCCTATCAACCTGATGGTCTTTCAGGGAGGTCATAGGGAAATCTAATCTTGAGATCGGCTTCGCGCTTAATATGCTTTCAGCGCTTATCCGGTCCGCACGATAGCTACTGGGCAATGCTCCTGGTGGAACAACCCATACACCAGCGGTGCGTTCAACCCGGTCCTCTCGTACTAGGGTCAACTTCTCTCAAATTTCCTTGCGTCCACAGCGGGTATAAACCGAACTGTCTCACGACGTTCTGAACCCAGCTCACGTACCACTTTAACGGGCGAACAGCCCGACCCTTGGAAGATGCTCCTCCTCCAGGATGTGATGAGCCGACATCGAGGTGCCAAACAGCGCCGTCTATGTGAACTATTGGGCGCTATAAGCCTGTTATCCCCGGCGTAACTTTTATCCGATAGCGCTGCCGATACCACACTCATGTACGTATGTACGGACAGCGGAAAACTTACTCCAACTTTCGTTCCTGATCGACTTGTAGGTCTCACAGTCAAGCTGGCTTATGCGTATGCACTATCGATTCGATTTCCATCCGAACCTAGCCAACCTTTGAACGCCTCCGCTACTCTTTAGGAGGCAACCGCCCCAGTTAAACTACCCACCAGAC
>CAZSAN010000100.1:0-2215 GCA_964604985.1 uncultured Candidatus Saccharibacteria bacterium
TCCGGGTGATCTCACGCACGAAGAAAGACCGGTTCGGATTGCTGTAGAACAACTGCAACAGCTTGACCCTCGTCTTTGACCCAAAGAGTTGCTCAACCATGTGACCATTGTAGCAAAGTATGGCCCGCAACGGAACTTTAGTGACTCAAAAACGTTGTCACTGAATCTACAATTTCTTCCATATTAACAGGGGTGTCGAACCACTGAATACTTTTGTTGCGCTTGAACCACGTGCGTTGGCGCTTGGCGTACTCAAATGTTGCCTTGATGATTTTGGAGCGCGTTTCGGGCAGGCTTTGGCCGCCCTCGAAATAGTCACGCCATTGCGCGTAGCCGATACCTTTCAGGGCTTCGCAGTCCCAACCGTAGCGCTCCGCCAGGCTGCGAACCTCGGCCTCCAGACCGGCCTCCATCATGCCATCAAGCCTGGCTATGATCCGACGTTCGATCTCCTCGCGCGGCGTCCTGATGCCAATGAGTTTGGTATTGGCGCGCAGGGGCTGCTTGGTCGGCTTGCGCCCACCGGTTTCGATAAGCCGTATGAGCCTGCGCTTGTTCCGCGTATCCACGTCGCCCAGGTCCAGCTTGGAATACTCAATCCGCTCCAGCAGCTTGGCTATGCTTAGCTTGTTGAGCTCTTCTCTTGCCTTACGGTCGCCGGCCGGCAGGAAATCGAAGTCATATATCACCCCGTCGACGTACAACCCCGTGCCGCCCACCATGATAGGCAGCCTATGCCGGCCGGCTATCTCATCGATCGCCTTATTGGCCTGGCGTTTGAAGACCGCGGCCGTATACTCCTGGCAAGGCTCCACCACGTCCAGCAGGTGGTGCGGCACGGCAGCGCGCTCTTCGGGCGTAGGCTTGGCAGTGCCTATGTCGACCCCTCTGCGCACCGTCCACGAATCAGCACAGATTATCTCGCCGTCGAACCGCTTGGCCAGCTCTATCGACAGCGCCGTCTTACCTGAAGCAGTCTCGCCGACGATCACTACCAAGGGCGGTATCTTATCCATAACTAAGATTGTAACGCACAGAGGCAATCCATGACCGAATCCCTTCCCTCACGGCTGGATCAAGGCCACCAGATGAGCCTAGAGACATCGACGTATAGCGTATCGGAAACGGCCACGCCTTCGGCCTCCAGAACCTGCCTGTGGCCTTGCCGGCCGCCGGGGTAACCGGCGGCCAGTCCGCCCTGCTTATTCACCACTCTTTGCCATGGCAGGTCCGGATCGCCGAAGTGGGCGATACCGCCCACGATACGGGCGGCGCGCGGCCGGCCGCAGAGGGCAGCTATCTGCCCGTACGTCATCACCCGGCCGCGCGGAATCCGCGCCACCAGCGCCTCTACCTGCTCCCGGAAGCCGGCGCCGGCCTTATCGTCATCCATGTGTCTACACCGAAGTCTTGGTCACGCGGGACTTAGCCTCGTTAGCGACTGTCTTGAGGAATTCATCGACTCCTAGCGTCATAGGTTCATCCGACACAGCTATATCCTTGCGGACCCGCGGCGTGACCTGGCCGCCGGCTATCTCCTTATCGCCTATCACCACCGTATACGGAACCTTGGCCAGCTCGGCGGCCCGTATCTTCTTGCCGACGGATTCGTTGGAGTTATCTACCTCCAGACGCAGGCCCAGCTCCTTGCCCTGCTCCATAATCTTATAAGCGAAATCAACCGTGGCATCCTCTTGGTTCACGGTCACGAGCCGCACCTGCTCGGGCGCCAGCCAGATCGGGAAGCGCCCCGCCGTATGTTCGATATATACCGACAGGAACCGCTCGAAAGAGCCTAGCAGCGCCTTGTGTATCATCACCGGCCGCTTCTCTGAGCCATCGGCGTCCACATAGGCCAGACCGAAACGTTCCGGCTGGACAAAGTCCAGCTGCTGGGTGGCACACTGCCACTCCCGGCCCAGGGCATCCGTGACCATTATGTCTATCTTCGGCCCGTAGAACGCGGCCTCGCCATCCTGCACGAAGTAGTCGATCTCCAGCTTCTTGGCCACGTCCTCTATGATCCCCTGAGCCTTCTCCCAGTTGGCAGGATCGCCCAGATAAGCATCCGAATCGTCGCGGAACGATAGCCGCGCCCGGAACTTCATGCCGAGTACCGAGTACATGTCCTTGATCATATTCATTATGGAGGTGAATTCGGCTTCTATCTGTTCCAAGGAACAGAATACATGCGCGTCATCGATGGATATGGCCC
>CAZSAN010000101.1:0-1508 GCA_964604985.1 uncultured Candidatus Saccharibacteria bacterium
GAAGCGCTGCCTGAACAGGCCGCTTACATCAAGCGGGGACTCGGTGTAGGCAATGGCCTCGTTGTCCTGCAGCACCTTGTAGCCGGCCTGATGCAGTGCCAACGTAAGGTCGAAGTCTTCTGCCAGTGTCTGACTGGAGTAGCCGCCGGCGGCTACTACCGCCGACTTGCGCCAGGCGCCGCAAGCGCCAGGCACTATGGTGATAGCGTTCAGGTAAGCTTGGGCGTTGCGTTCAATATGTATGCCGACTATGTAGTCAAGGGCTTGCCACCGTGTAAGCGCGTTCTTGACGTTTCCCACCTTCACGGAACCTGCCACGGCGCCAACGCTATCATCAGAGAAGTGCCTTACCAGCTTGCCTAGCGTGGAGGGTGTGAAGACCGTATCGGCGTCTATGCCGACTACGATACTGCCCTGGGCCATGGATATGCCATAATTATGCGCCGCGGCCTTGCCGCCATTGCTTTGGCTTAAGACTCTCAAGCGAGAGCTCCGTTGCGCCATGTTATTGGCTATCTCCCAGGTATCGTCCTCTGAACCATCATCCACCACTATGATCTCCAGCTTGCGGTAGTTCGATCGCAATACGGATCTGATGGTGCCAGCTATGACCTTTTCTTCGTTATATGCGGGCACAATGACGCTGACCAAGGGGTGATAGCCTCGCTTGCGCCTCTTATATGTACCCTTACGCCGTATATATAGCGCCGCAAGGGTAATGTTCGCCAACAGCGTGAATATCAGGGCTATGACGCTTATGATGAACAGGCGGCTCACGATCTTGTGCGGCCATACGAAATACATGCTGGCCGCGAATAGCGATGCCTTATCCGCCAACGAGGGATTGACGCGGGAAAACAGAGGCGGATCCTGAGGATACATCTGGTCCAGCGTCACGAAGGTATAGCCTTTGTTCCGGGCCTCATCAATGAGTTGCTGCAGGTAGGGAAGGGTCTTTGACCGATTACCGCCGCCATCGTGCAGCAGGATGACGGCATCCTGCCCGCCAAGCTGCGGCAATTCCTGCTTATAGCCTTCTGGAAACTGCCAGTCATTGCTGTCAAAGGTATAAGAAGCCATGATATATCCGGCCTTCTGTGCATCCAGCAGGCCCAGGACATTGTCGCGAAGCGACTGCGGGTCGTTACCGGCATAAGGCAGGCGCAAGAAAGAGGTCTGGTATCCGGTGGCTGCCCTGATGACTCGTTGGGTCTGATTAACCTCTTGCTTGCCACGGGCTGTACTGACGAAATCGAAATCGACATGGTTAAAGGTGTGATTGCCTATGACATGACCTTCGTCGACCACCCTTTTTGCGATGGCGGGGTTCTTGACCACATCCTTTCCTATCTGAAAGAAGCTGGCCTGCACATGATTCTTGGACAAAATGTCCAAGACCTTCGGCGTATAAACAGGGTCCGGGCCGTCATCGAAAGTCAGCGCTATATGCTTACCCGTGGTCTGCCCGTAATACTCGATCGCATATTCGTGATCACCGACAGCCTGAA
>CAZSAN010000102.1:0-16214 GCA_964604985.1 uncultured Candidatus Saccharibacteria bacterium
GCTACCGCATAGAAGAAGAAACGGCCCGTGGTCTGCTGTACGCTGGTGAGCACTCCGGATATGCTGAACAGCAACGGATTGAATGCCAGAAAGCGCATGATCGTAGCCGCCGAATTGAGCTGTTCCGGGTCCAGACCGGGAGCGACCACATGCTTGATGAGCGGCTTGGCGAAGACCAACATTATGACCGCCACCACGGCCATGATTATAGCGAGAAGGTTCATGAGCGAGGATGAGGTCCTCCACGCGGCCTGGCGGTTGCCATGGTGGAGCTGGTCAGACAGCACCGGCATGAAAGCCACGCCCAGGGCGCCAGCGGCCAGGGTGAAGAAGAAGAAATCAGGCAGGTTGAAGGCGGCGAAATAGGCGTCGGTACCGTGCGGACCGCTTATCGGAAAGTTACTGTTAACCAGCTTGGTGCGCAGGAACCCCAGCACTTGTCCTGCGAATGTAGCAGCTATCAGCAACGCCGCCGCGTTGCCGATATTTATACGGCCTTTCTTCTTAACAGGCTTTTCAGGATTCATCGAATTCCATCGGGCATTATTACCCTACAGTATAAAGCAGGATAGGGCCTCTTAACAGACTGATTAGTGCAAAGCGGCAGCTGCGGGCATCTTTGCGCCCTTCAGGACTTCCGCGACCTCGTCAGCATCGACCGTTTCCTTCTCTAGCAGACGATCCTTAAGCTTCTCAAGGTGGCTAAGGTTAGCTTTGATGATGATACGGGCGCGGTTCGACGCTTCGGTAATCAGCGATTCGACCTCGTCATCGATCAATTTGGCGGTCTCGTCCGAATAGTCGCGTTCGTGCACCAGGCGTTCGATCATAATGCCTTCATCCGTATGGAACACCTGGTTGCGCAGTTTATTGCTGCCCATGCCCTGATTGACCACCATGTCGCGGGCCAGGCTGGCAGCGCTTGGCAGATCACTGCCGGCGCCGGTGGTGATCTTGTCCGGGCCGAATATGACTTCCTCTGCGATGCGGCCGCCCAGGGCCCGGGCTAGCACGTCTTTGAATTCCACCAGCGACGTAAACAGACGGTCTTCCTTTGGTATGGACCAGGTGACCCCCCCGGTCTGCCCGCGGGGTATTATAGTGACCTTGTGTACCGGATCGGCATCTGGCAGGACGTGGCCTACCAGGGCGTGTCCGGCCTCGTGGTAAGCGGTGGTGACCTTGTCCTTGTCCGTCATTACCTTACTCTTGCGCTCTGGTCCTATCGCCACGCGCTCGAAAGCTTCGGTGACATCACCCTGAGTGATTTGATTATGCGAATTGCGCGCGGCGATTATGGCAGATTCATTAGCGATGTTTGAAAGGTCTGCGCCCGATGACCCGGCAGCCTTGGCGGCCAATGCATCCAGATCCACGTTCTTGGCTAAGGGCTTCTTGGTGAAGTGTACCTTGAGGATGGCTTCGCGGTCCTTGCGGTCCGGCAGCCCGATGTTGACGCGGCGATCGAAACGGCCAGGCCTGAGCAGGGCCGGGTCGAGTACGTCAGCACGGTTGGTGGCGGCCAGGACGATGACGTTCTGCCCCTGCTCGAACCCATCCATCTCGACCAGGATCTGGTTCAAGGTCTGCTCGCGTTCATCGTGGCCCCCGCCCATGCCGGAGCCGCGTCGGCGGCCGACCGCGTCGATCTCGTCAACGAATATTATGCATGGCGAGTTCTTCTTGGCCTTAGCGAACAGGTCGCGCACGCGGGAGGCGCCTACTCCTACGAACATCTCTACGAATTCGGAACCGGATATGCTGAAGAATGGTACGTTGGCCTCGCCGGCTACGGCTCGTGCCAACAGGGTCTTACCCGTGCCCGGAGGACCCACCAACAGCACGCCCTTGGGTATGCGTGCGCCCATGCCCGAGAACTTCTTCGGGAACTTCAGGAATTCCACGACCTCTTGAAGGTCCTGTTTGGCCTCGTCAGAGCCGGCTATGTCGTTGAACATGGCCTTGTCCTTCTCGTTGCCGTACAGGCGGGCCTTCGACTTGCCGAAGCTCAAGGCCTGGTTACCCTGGCCCTGCGCGCTCTTGAGCATGAAATAAAGTACGCCGGCTATTATGACCACCGGTATGATCGATTCGGCCAGGCTCACCCAGCCTGAGCTGCCATTGTTCTCGGGCTTGTACGTGATAGTTGATTTGCTGGTGTCAAAGCCCTGTTCCTTAAGGCTGGAGTTGCCGTCCACGTACGTCTTAAGGGTGGCGCTGTTCTGGCCCTTGGGCGTGATGTCCAGTTGATTACCATTGACTGTTATCTTGCTGTATTTGCCATCATTGTTATCGCGGATAGCTGTGGTAGAGGGTATGGACTTGAGGGTGCTGGGCTGGTTCGCGGCGGCGAAGATTATAAGTCCGAACAGGACCAGCAGGGCAATGAAGCCGACGTTCTTCATCCCGCGCCGATTAGACGAAGGTTTCTTGGAGCTAGGCCTGCGTGGTTTCCTATCCATGGATTTCCATTATACCCCCGCAAAAGTCATTTGGCTAGCGCTCTGCGCCTTCGAGTGCCAAGTCGTATTTTCCCACCCTTAGCCTGGTACCTTTCATGATGTCGAACGACTTGCCTGGAGCGGCCGTTTTGCCTGCCGCGACCAGCCTCTCCAGCGTCCGGCTGTCAAAATCCGCGCGCCCTTTGGAACGCAGCCAGGATGCCATGACCTCACGCGCCACATCGTGCGGCAAGGCTATGAACCAGGATCTGTCCAGTTTGCCTGGAGACGGCTGAACGGATAGCTGGCGGGCGATGAGCTCGTCCAGTTCGGCATTGGTCAGGCGCAGATCGGTTATGATGCCCCACAGCTTCGCGCGGCCCTCGGCGTCGAAACGCGGCAATAGGCGATGGCGTACATAATTGCGCAGATAGTCCGTATCCGCGTTAGTGCTGTCTTCACGCCATTGCAGGCCCTGCCGTTTGGCATAGGTGATCACTTTATCCTTGGGCACATCAAGCAAAGGACGTCTTATATCCTCCTGACTACCCAAGGACGTCAGCCCTTTGCGGCCGCTGCCCCTCAGCAGATTGATGATAGCAGTCTCCAGGACGTCATCGCGATGATGGGCGGTCACTATGGCCTGGGCATCCTGTGCGCGCCTGACATCATCAAGGAACCCATACCGGGCTGCGCGCGCGGCCGCCTCGCTGGCCCCGGCGCCTAGTCCGCCTTCTTTATAGAAGAACTGTAAACCGTAGCTAGCGGTCAATCCTTGCACGAACTCTCTGTCAGCTGGCGATTCAGGACGCATGCCATGATCGAAGTGCGCCACCACCAACTCTACTCCTGGCTGGTCCTTCAGCATGTGCATGAGCGATACGGAATCAACCCCGCCGGACACGGCTATCACGTACCTTCCCTTCGGCAATTTCACGTCCATATCCTACATATTGTATCAACGGCAGGGGTCAAACCCCTGGAAAACAGATGTGAATCGTGCTATATTAGCCCTTGCATAAAGTCGGGGCGGCGTAGCTCAGCTGGTTAGAGCGCAGGACTCATAAGCCTGAGGTCAGTGGTTCAATCCCACTCGCCGCTACCAATTTCGCAACTGATATACTAACCTCATGAAACTGACTGACCGGCAGCAATACGAATTACTGGCAGCCATATCCGCCCGCGGCGAAATACCCTTAAAGTTTGCATACTTAGGAGAGGGTGCCGAAGTGTGGGATGCCGTCTACAAGGACTCTGATCATAGTGGCGGCGTGACAGGCAGTGAGATGGATTTACTTCTATCACATATACGAAGCTTTCGCCAAGCACTTGGATCCATTGATGGCGTTAACTTGATTGATCTAGGTTGCGGTAATGGCCTACCTGCCGTGGACATACTCAAGGAGCTACGCAAGGACTTACAGATAAACTATGTTGCTGTGGACCTTAGTCAAGAAATGCTAAATCTAGCCTCAGCCAATATCAGCAAAGTATTGCCCGACATATCTATAACCGAGCTGCAGATCGACTTTGAAAGCGAAAGTTTGGCTAGTAAGCTCCTGGAGATAAAGCAAAGCACCAGTCTTCCGAACTTAATGATCAATCTTGGTAATACGCTTGGAAACTACGTCAATGTTAATAGCGTGCTTACCAATTTCCTACAGTCAATGACGCTGGATGATTATCTGATCGTCGGTAACGGCTTGGTCAACGACCAGAATCCTCAGAAAATCCTAGGTGCTTATGGCGACATCATTAAGCGGTCAGTTACGGGCCCTGCTAAATCCTTAGGTCTTTATGACAATCAAGACGACTATCAGGTGTTATGGAATGCAGCCCAACATCGTGTAGAAAGCCGCATAAAAATGAACGATAACAAACGCGTGTCACTTGCCGGACAGGAAATCCGGCTTGAAGCGGACGACGAAATCCTTGTCATGCAATCCCGCAAGTATACGGAATCTTCGCTGACCAAACTTTTATCCAATATAGGGTTTCGGACCGAACTGCTTACTACAAATCGCAATCGTAGCTACGCGCTGGCCATGATCCAGCCGACCCGCTATAGCGCATCTTAAGCTGCAAGCTTAAAGCTTCTTTATTAGTCGGTCGATTTTGACAAGGCCTTGGTCGGACGTGGCGACCAATTCAAATGTCAAACCGCTGTTTCCTTTCATAGCGTTACCCTTTTTATTTTTTAAGTTTTGATTTTTGTGAGGTGTCAGCTATATGATACCGGCGCACGGGTTACAGGTGCAAGAGTAATCAGTCTAATTCGTTGTGCTTTTTGCCGACCGAGACATGATCCAGAACATGATGACGGCTACCAGGCACAGTATGACCGGTATGCTCAGGATGGCAGGGTTGATCTTGTGGTTGTCTGGTTGCGGTGAGGGCTGGGACGTCGAGGTTTCCGTATGCAAGGCCTGCGGGTCGGAGCCAAGGTTCACCGTAGTCAAAGCCTGGTTGGACAACGGCTCGCCCTGGGTGCTGGTCAGCAGGTTCACGGCGGTACCGGGCTGCACGCCGCCGGACTGGTTTGACGCTCCGGCTACCGGCGCCGGCGCGGTCTGGGGATTCTGCGTGGTAGTCTGCTGGCCGTTGGCCGGCGCTATGCTAAGCGCCATCTATGATCCGTTCTATATAATCGGCGTCCATATCCGACTTCAGATGTCTATAATCGGCGTAGTGGAGCTTGGATGGTTCAAGGCGCAGCGGCATGTAGTTGCCTGCCCGCAACTTATCCATGGGTGGCGACCAATGCAGATCGCCTTTAGGCCTTACTTTGGCTAATCTGCCGAAGACGATCTCCATATAGTCCTCTACTGGGACTTCAGTGACCTTGCCGCTAGCCTGTACGGTCACTTGTTCCTCGGCATCGGCTACGGTGAGGGCAGCCAACGGAGTCTTATCAAGATTCTGATACTTGGCGGTCTGTGCCCTGGTAACGAAATAAAATGTGAAGTCTTCGTCAGCGACGTAGTAGACGGCTGCACCCCACGGCGTCCCATCCGGCGAGACCGTCGACAGGACTCCCATGGGGTGCTGCTTTAGAAAATCGCGTACCTTCTGATGACTATGCGAAGCGTCTGCCATTTATTTAAGCTTATCATAATAGTGACGGCTCAGCTCAGAAGCACGCCGCCGTCCACGACAATCTGGCTGCCTGTCATGTAGGAAGACATGTCGGAAGCTAGGAATAATGCGACCATGCCTATCTCGTCTGGCTCGCCCATGCGGTGCATCGGTATCTTGGCCAGGAAATCATCTACGGAAGAGGACTCTTGGCTCATGGCCGCTACGCCAGGGGTGGCTATGCCGCCAGGCGCTATGGCGTTGACCTGTATGTTATGCGCGGCAAGCTCCAGGGCTGAGTTCTTGGTGAAGCCCCACTCGCCGTGTTTGGAAGCGTCGTAATGCGCCAGGCCGACCATTGATGGATGCAGCGCATCCACCGACGTTATATTTATGATCTTACCGCTGCCTTGGCCCTTCATGACCTCCGCCGCATATTTGGTAGTCAGAAATACGCTCCGCAGGTTCACGCGTAGGACCTTCTCGAAATCCTCCTGGGTCATGCCCGATACCGGCGCCGGCGGGTAGATGCCGGCGTTGTTGACCAATATGTCCACGGAGCCGAACTTTTCCTTGCAGGCATTTACCATGGACTTCACCTGTACTTGATCCGATACGTCGGCTCTAAAGGCTTCGGCCGTCCAACCTTTTTCCTTTAGGCCGGATGCTGTCTTGATCGCGGCCTCCTCGTCCATGTCCGCTACCAGGACCTGGGCGCCGGCCTCGGCCAGGCGGTACGCTATGCCTTGGCCTATGCCCTTGGCTCCGCCGGTGACTATGGCCGCCTTGCCGCTTAGGTCCAATAGGTCTTTGAGCTGTTTCATGTCACATGCTCGAATTGCTGCCTGGACTGGCCGTGCAAGCAGATCTTTTCTATATATTCGACGAAATTATAGGCATTCCTGTGATTGAAGGTCCTGAGCTGGAAGTCCCCCATTCTGGTGTGCAGGGTAACAAAGCCTATGAGTGCGGTGTGTGTATAAGTGACACTGCCGATGATCATGAAGGTTATCTCGTCATAATGTACATAGAGTGGCTTATTGTCCATGAATATGACCCGCTGGTCCGTGGCCACCAGCGCTCCGCGCCCCGTGGTCTCCCCGTACTTATACCGACCATAGACCGACCCCATGATATGCTCGTCCGGATGTATGACCGTAGGTAGATAATATGTCTCTGGCAGAAGCATGTCATAAGGCAGCGCGCCCGTGCGCCTAAGCTCCTCTCGGATCCGCGCTACGTGGGGCTTCATGAACTCACTGGAAAACCGTCCTCTGTTGATAGGGGACTGCAGACTTGTCAGATTGTCACGTACTTTAACGGGCTTCATGGGTAATTCCGAGTGATTGATTCATCCTGATTGATTCATCCGCTTTACAAGCCAATACTAACCCTTGAGGTGCCGGCTGCGCAATACGATTAATTACAGTGGCGCGCTGGTATAATCCTAATTATGAGATACGAAGACATCGGCCGCCACGCCTACCGTATCCTCGCAGCGACCACCTTGGCTGTCCTGGTCATAGGCACCATTTTTTATCATATGGTCGAACACTTCAAATGGTTGGACGCATATTACTTCAGCGTGGTGACCTTGGCCACCGTAGGTTATGGCGACCTGACGCCGCACACTGACGCTGGCAAGCTGTTCACCACCTTCTATATCTTCGTAGGCGTAGGCATAGTGGCCGCATTCATCAGTTACACTTTGCGCCGCCGGGCCGCCATAAGCGCCGACAGACGTAAACGCCGCCAGGAACGCAAACAATGAAAATGGACCCTACTGATACTTAACGCTTCTCTAAGCGAAATTGCAGCCGTAGGCTACAACGTATGTTCGGGTCCGATGGTGTCTAGGGGAGGCTAAGCCTGCTTCATTGGTACTCTTTCCCAATTTATCTACCCTAGACGCGTGCCTGTGTTTTACCTGTGTGCTACCTCCATTACCTGGAATATGAGAAGGACGGATCTTTCCAGCTCGTTGCGACTGCTACTGCGGCGAATACGACGACATCGTAAAGCGCGTGTACCACTACCGCGGTCCAGATGCCGTAGTTGAACATCAGCCAGAACATGATCATCCCCAGGAACCACGAGTTCAGCCAGCCTACGAAGCCGAGGTGTTCGTGAGCATCACGAAACTTGGCTGCGGCAAGCACGATCGCGGCTCCGAAGACCCATTGAGGATGGCCAAGAAGCTGCGGTTCAAGCGCGCCGAGGGTCGACCAATTGGCGACCGGGATAAGCACGCTCGTATAGAACCACTGCACGAAGCCGAAGGTTATCAAATTCACCAGCGGCAGCGTCACCATCGCGCAGACGAAGGCGAACCAGCGGAATATCAGCTCCTCGAACAATCCGGCATTCAGACTGAGCCAAATACCTTTGCCGAGAACCTCCGCGGGTTCATGTTTCCGAATTTCGTCGCGCTTGAAGTAGCTGAACAGCAGCGTCGCGCCAACTCCCCAAGGGAAGATGAACCAGACCTTGCCTATGCCACTCCAGATTGAAGTCCCGGGAGGACCTTGAAGATCGTGAAAATTCACGAGCATCATGTCTCCCCAGAAGAGCTTCAGGACCACATAGACGACGAAGCTGAATGCCAGCCATCCGATGTAAAGACCGGTGACCAGCGGCATCGACGTGTCAAACGGATCCGAATGCGATTCCTGAGACATGAGTCCTCCCTTTGTTTGTTGTAAGCGGGATCCAGGTCACCATGCTTAAGCAAGCTGGACACCGCCTACAACCGGAGCACACAAGTTATTAAGGTACAGGGGTAAATCCACCCGTTGCCTCTTACTGCAGGCAGTCTATTATTATAGCATAACTCTAATGTTTATGCAAGAGTACGGCGGCCGGTTCCTTGTTTACTAAGGAGTTAAGAATTTCAGAATAGCTTCCCTATAGTCCTCGGGCTCTTCCAGGTTCGGCATGTGGGAGCTGTTTTCTAGCAATACCCATTTTGAACCAGGTAAAAGCTTATGAGCCGCTTCTACCTGTTTGGGTGTAGCTTCGTCGTACTTGCCCGATATGAACAACGTCGGAGTCTTGATACTTCCTATCCTGTCCAATGAGGTCCAGTTCCTAAGCACGCCTTCGACCTTGGTCTCGTTAGGCCCCCACATTGCCTTATAGACCTGGCCGCCGGACTCGGCATCGGACCTGACCATGTCTTTAGGATACGGCTCCGCGCGGCAGATGTAGCGTTTCTTGAATTCAGCGTAGGCCTGCTTGTACTCATATGAATCCGTCGCAGCGGTTTGATCCTGCATTATTTCTGCCGCCCACGCCGGGAGCTCGGTTACGAGCCTCTTCGCTTCTTCCACCCATAGCCTGGTGTCTACCAAGGGGCTTGAAAGTATAAGTTTTTCTACGCCCTTAGGCTTTGTGAACATATATTCCAAAGCCAGGGTACCGCCCCAGGATTGGCCCAGCAGGTTGATACGGCCCAGGCTCAGCGCGCTCCTCAGATTCGCCAGTTCATCCACGAACAGGTCTATAGTCCAAATGCCAGGGTCGTCAGGCCTGTCAGATCTACCACACCCTAACTGGTCATAAAGGATGACCGGGTGACCGCTATCAGCAAGCTTGGGCAGATTCTTCAGATAGTAGTGTGGGTATCCAGGACCCCCGTGCAAGACCAGTAGCGGCGTGCTTCCGCTCGCTAGGTCGCCGTGGACCTCATAGTATGTCTTGTAGCCTTTGAAGTCTACGAAGCCGTCTTCCGCCTTCATGACAGAAGTCTAACACAGTAGGAGTGGCTACCTGTTGCTTTCAAAGTTTGCCGGAGGATCGTAGGATTCGGGTATAGGAACGCCGCGCTCGGCATTCGATAGCATGCCTTGGGCCTCTTGGGCTTCTGATGTGAATTCATTTGAGAACATAAGGCTGCGTTTACCGTCGCCACCCATGTCCACAGGCCACGGCTCGGAAGTCTGTTGCCTATAAAGTATGCTGCCGTCCGGTGAGGAGACCACGAAGCCCACGTCTTCCGGCAGCTTATAGCCATCTTCGGGCCTGTAAGCTGCCGTGGACCGCCAGACGGGAAGGTTCCAGTCGCATTTCGCATCCCTCGCCGCGCTGGCGCATACATAGCCGATCCCTTTTCTGATGTCAAAGCTGAATACCGTCCCCTTGCTGGTGTCGCCATTTCCGCCAGACGCCAACGACGGATCGCGGGCAGCTATGCTCGCTAAATAAGTGGAGTCAGGATTCAGCCTGCCGTTCTGCCCGACATTCATGGAAGCGGTCGCTGCGTAAGCAGCAATGCCGCCTGACTCTGCGGGTACGGACCTGATGACCTTTATAGTGCGCCTGTCGTCTTTACCCTTGATGGTTACGCGCACATTAGGGTCGGCGGTTCGCCTGGCTTCCTTGTATTGATCTAGCACTGACGCGCCCATTCTATCTGCGGTCTTTTCCATCCTCTTATTGGCGTGGCCGTAATTCAACACTGCGGCTCTAGCTACCGCTGGTGCGGCCATACCTACCAGAACACCGGTCAGCGCTGCTGCCTTTTGGATCGGTAACGGTATGCGCTCTCCATAAGCCATAATATGTAAGTTATACACTATTTTAACGAGTAATGCAAGGCTATAGGGTCGGCGGATAGGCTGCCCATAGCTGGCCTAGGGCCGCATAGCCTTCCGCGGTAGGATGGACGCCGTCTTTCAGCTGGTCGGGATGCACACGAAAATAGCTCCATGCAGCCTTGTCGCCCTGTATGACTGCCTTGCCATCGATAAGCAGATCCAGCTTGCTCTGATATTCCTGGAGCAGCTGCTGTGAATTATTGCTCCACGGCGCCCGAGGGACGAGATAGGGTGGATAATTAAGGATTACGTGTTTGATACCCGCGCTCAGAACCCCGGCAACGATGTTCTGCATATTGGTTTCGTATTTTGCCGGAGTGGTGCTTACCGAGCCCTTTGAGTCGTTCGTACCTAGCATGATCGACACCACCTGGACATGGTTTGCCTGGAAGAGTTTTAGCGCTTTATTAAGATATCCGTCCCCGTTATCAGACCGCCAATCGACCGTGGTAGTACCGTTGATGCCGGCGTTTACGGCGCTGTAGCCGGTACCTAGGTCTATGGTCTCGTCCGAGACGGCGTTCTGGTGCAGCGGCACCCCGGAACCGGCAGTGATCGAATCGCCTATGAAACCTATAGTTATGTGACGATCAGATGAGGCTGATTTAAGCTTGCCCTCAATAGGCCTGAACAGTATGTCGGCTATGCCGCCGCCGAATACCTGACCGGTGTATAGAGTACTGCTAGTTCGACCCAAAGAGGCTGAATGAGCGTGCGAACTGCTAGTAGCTCCTGCCGATCCCTTTATCAGCAGCAGCGTGCTGCCCAGGGCAACGGTAGATACGGCAAGGATCAGGCATATCACTGCCCACGCGTTCGTCAATCGTCTGCTGGATGCGCTCACGATGTTCTATACCATGCGCCGAATCATAATGAAGTACTGCCTGTAGTCATGATAATCACCCTGCGCCAAATTTCTTTGGGCTTGGTTGCGGGGGCAGGACTCGAACCTGCGACCTCGTGGTTATGAGCCACGCGAGCTGCCGCTGCTCCACCCCGCGCCGAGTGGAGCCTAAAGTATAACAAACAGGGGTGGTAATGTCAACGCAGGGTCCTAATCAGACGTGTTCTGCCTGTGCAGGAAGAAATCTACCCAGGACTCGAAGTGCCTCTGATACGCCGGTTGCTTAGCGCTTGCTTCCGATGATTTGTCCGCCGGAGGCTCAACAGTGTACGAGAGGGCCACGCTCTTGGGCACGATCACCTCTTTTTCGCCGGCGTTCGCCAGCCCGAAGTTCTGCCGCGCCGACAACTCAAGGTACTGATCGCTGTTATAGTATTGGTTCTGCAGGGCGAGGTTGTCATTCTGCAACTTCTGCACGGCGTTCTGTTGCTTGAGCGCCGATATCTGCTTCTGCAGACCATAATTGGTCTGGATGGCCTTGATGCCGCTCCAGCTGATGAGCAACACCAGGCATACGAACAGTACCTGGCCCAGGAAACGCACATCGTTTAAGCGCCGTGCATAGTACGGTAATTTTTCCTTAGCCAGTGTTTTTATGTCCATGGTCTGCACCTATTATATATTGGCCGCGCAATCTGTTATACTCTCATCTGTCAGGCAGCTGTGAACGCCGGCCTACACGGGGGTGTAGCTCAGTGGTTAGAGCAGTCGGCTCATAACCGATTGGTCCCTGGTTCGAGTCCAGGCACCCCCACCACTACGCTTATGCTAAACTGCCCATATGATACCGTGGCGACGATCAGATGAGCATGGATATTCCTCGATAATCGTCGCCGTACTCCTGGTATTGGTCCTGGCCGGTGCGAGTTATGCTGCCTACCGCATACACGGCAACTCCATCGGGGCGGGCAGTACGGGAAAAAGCGGCCGGCAATGTTCTTCCAAGCTTAACGTTTACCTATGCGTCAGCTACAGCTCAGACATAATTACCAAGGATAAGCCTGCCAAGTTGTCCGTGACACTGGATAACAGGGGCAGCAAGCCCTACGCCTGGAGCGGGTCCAGTTCCTGCGGCAATACCCCCGGCTATACGATCGATGGGAAGGGGGCTACGCGGATCTGCACCACGGACCTCGTACCATTCCAGCTGGTATCTGGCGCGGCCGAGCATCAGAGCAGGAAGTTGACAGCCGGGGAATTGGAGTCCGGTTACAACACTCTTCAAGTGGATTGGGCTGGCCTGGAAACCCCCATCATGACGTTCAACCTGGCCAAGTAAGCCAATAAACTTGACATAGGTGGTAATGCGTATATAATCATAAGCGTAAACGTAAAATAAAACGCCATGCCTCCACCAAAGTTACTCGCAGACGCTAGGCCCATAGGGTTCGTCGGGGAGTTCGTCGAGCCACTGGTCAGCGGCGAAGGCGTGGTACCGCTAGTAGATATTTATGAAGGTACGGCATCTCAGGCGGGCCAGAAAGCCCTTGATGGCAGCGACGTACATGTTTATGAATTCATGCCCTTGGCTGGCGACGAGCTAGATGCCATAGGTCAACCCTTTGCCGTGGCTGCCCTGGAGGGCGTCCATCGCCTAAGAAACGGTCACGTGGCGGGGTGGCTATCTTTCGCGGTCAGCGGTCCGGAAACCACGTCGCATACTACCAGCCCTAACCCTGTCATAGAAGGTGCCGGGCGGTTCAGGCAGCTCATGCACGTACTGACCGCAGGAGACGATGTCGATCGGCTTTACATGCTAGCCGAGAATACAAATCTGACCCCGGACGAGCTGAAATCATTAGGGTTTCAGGCGGTGGCTGAAGTGTCTGATGTTCTGTTGCTGGAGTTGCCTGCCGATAGGCGCAGTTCAGGTGCTAACGTCGCTACTGCGCCGGCTGTTTGACAGCCGCGTCGTCCATGATCCGCAGAAGTTCCTCGGCGCTGCCGGCGGCCATAAGCCTTTCGCGCAGCTCCTTGGCGCCATCAAAGTTATTTATGTATATCTTGCAGAACTTATTAAGTGTGTATATCGGGCGTTCCCGTCCCGCCCAAGTCTTTGCGAACAACCTCACGTGCCGCCTATAAAGCTCCAATTTCTTTTCAGGAGCAAGTCCGGGCCACGGACTTTCCTCGGCGAATACGTATGGGTCGTGGAAAATGCCCCGACCGACCATGATACCGTCCAAGCCGTATTTATCAGCCAGTTCCAGGCCTTGTGAACGGCTTTCGACGTCGCCGTTACCTACTATCAGGGTTTCCGGAGCAAGCTGGTCGCGCAGTTCGCGCGCCTGGCCTATCAGGTCCCAGTCCGCCGGAACATCACTCATTTCTTTCCGGGTCCTGCCATGTATCGCAAGCATGTCCAGACCGTGGCCGAGCAGAAACCCTATCCAGTCCATATCGGGGGCATTCCAGCCGATACGGGTCTTGACGCTTAGGCTCAGCCTGGCATTGGCGGCGCCTTCTTCAATTCCTTTGCGCGTAGCCTCTATGATACGTCCGGCCAGCGGCCTGTCATTGATCAGGGCGCTGCACAGACCGTCCTTGACGACCGCTTTGACGGGACAGCCCATGTTAAGGTCTACGCCCGCGAAGTTAACGCCTGCCGGAAGGCCCAGTTCCTGTGCCAGGGAGCCATCGGCGATTTCACGGGCGGTCTTATAGAAGTTATCCGGTGACTTGCCCCAGATCTGAGCTATCAGCGGTCTCTCTACGGCAGTGAAACGCAGCTTCTTCAGCAGTCTGGGACGGCCTGGACTCTGTAGGCCGTCGACATTCACGAATTCCGTGAAATACACATCCGGGGCGGCGGTCTCACCTACGATGCGGCGGAACACCGTGTCCGTAACGTCATCCATCGGCGCCAATACGAAGAAGGGTTTTGCTAAAGAGTTCAGTGCGTCCATTACATGTAATTATACGGCCTGCCCTGATTATCGGGGACCGTGTATGGTCCGTCTGCTTCCTAGGCGCCGATGGGCGTCAAGCGCATGCCTTTCCAGCCGTTGTTGGGCATCTGCGGCCGCTTGCGTTTCTGCGCGTGTCCGAGGTTCAGGAGGCGCTTCCAATAATAGGCCGCTATCTATCCGTATCTGGGCGCGCTCTGCCTCTCGTGCGCCCCATATAGCTAACTTTGCCGCCTGTATGTGTTCATCTTGTAGTTGCCGTTCGGTTTGCTCTGCCAAGGCAAAAGCTAATACATCGAGGCGCGGGTTCTGTACCGCCTCGCCGGAACTATCAACGATGAATCTTACCTCTGTCATGGTGTTGTATATTATACCATGCTAATGTATGACTTACAAAATTATGTCTTTTAATATTTAATTTTTCTTTAATAATGCAGGTAGCGGCGAGCTTGCCTGGCCAACCTAACGTTAGGGGTTGATAGGCGGCCTGTCTGTAAGGCTTCGTACAGGAATATGAAGCCTACTCCCAGCGGAATACGCGGAAAGCGACGGCATAGATGATGACGAACCAGATGGCCATCAGGCCTAGTTGCGGACCTAGATCTATGAGGTGCTTGCCTTCGGTGGTCAGCAGACGCAGGCCGTCGATCACGGGCGTAAGCGGCAGGAAATTAGTCACGGATTGCAGCCACTGGGGCATGAGATAGCGCGGGAAGAAAGTGCCAGATAGGAAGAGCATCGGAAAGACCACGATGTTACTAAGCGGTGCGGCCTGGCGCTCGTTCTTGGCCCAGCCGCCTATGGCCAACCCAATGCCCAGGATCATGAATATGCTGAATATGGTGAACAGTAGTATTTCCGGGTAGTCGCCATTGACCTTAAGGTGGAACACGGTTATGGCCACTATGAACTGTATCGCTATGGATATTATGCCGGTTATGGCCTGGCCGAACATGGTCGCCAAGAAGTACTGCCAGGTCTTCAGCGGAGTGGTGTGCAAACGGCGCAGTATGCCTTGCTTCTTGAGTTCGGGGAAGACGTTGACCGGACCGAATATACCCAGGCCTATTATGGAGAAGCCGAGCAGGCCCGCGAAGGTATAGTCGAAAGATGTGAGGCTTTTCGCATTAAGGGTGTGGCCGTATACGGTAAATGGCGGCTGCACCCCGGTAAGTTTGTTGTTGATCTGGTCGAAAACGCCCTGCAAAACCGAACTCATGGTCTGCCCGGTACCGGAGCTGCTCTGGTTATACAGAAGCTCAAGCTGACCGGACGGATAGTTCTGGCCTTCTTTGGTGGCGCCGAAGTCCTGCGGCAGTATTATGATGCCGTCTATCTGGCTCTTGCTCATCCTATCCTTGGCTTCGGATAGGCCTGTTATGTCCTTCTGTACCTTGAATGAAGACTTGTCCGACTCCAGCTGGTTCACGAACTGTTTGGAGAACTGGGTGCTGGAATCATCTATGAGGGCTACTTTGAAAGAGACGTTATTATTGTTGCTGCTGAAGCTGCCGAATACGAACAGGAAGATAAGGGGAAATAGCACGCTGAAGAATTGCGCCAGCCTGTCGCGGAAGAAGCGCCGGGTGTTGAGCTTGGTAAATACCGCGACCGTCCGGAGCTGGGTGCGTATGGATGTCATGTTATTCCTTGAGCTCCTTGCCAGTCAG
Source organism: uncultured Candidatus Saccharibacteria bacterium (assembly GCA_964604985.1). Lineage (GTDB taxonomy): Bacteria > Patescibacteriota > Saccharimonadia > Saccharimonadales > UBA4665 > CAZSAN01. Next base: position 15,592 of record CAZSAN010000102.1, read on the forward strand.
ATCTATGAACACGTCTTCCAGGTCGGCCTGCTCGACATGCTGCTTCTTCTTGAAGCCTCGGTCCAGAAGCTGCTTCACAAGCTTCTTAGGTGTATCCAATGCTATTATCTTGCCGCTGTCCATGATCGCCACCCTGTCGCAGAGCTGTTCAGCCTCTTCCATATAGTGTGTCGTGAGGATTATCGTCACGCCGCGGTCGCGCACGTCCCCTATAAGTTGCCAGAGGTTGCGCCTGGCCTGAGGGTCCAGGCCGGTGGTGGGCTCATCCAAGAAGAACACCTTGGGGCTATGCACCAAGGCCGTGGCGATGCTCAGCCGCTGGCGTTGGCCGCCCGAGAGCTGTTCGGCGAAGCTATCAGCCTTCTCGCCCAGTTGAACATCGTCCAGAAACTCCTTGGGGTTCACCTTCTCGCCATAGGCCGCGGCGAACATCTCTATGATCTCCGATAGCTTCTGCTTGTCCTGGAAAGCCGGTGTCTGCGGCTGTATGCCTATGATCTGCTTGATGGCGTTGGGGTCACTGGCCACGTCTATGCCATCGACGGTAGCCTGCCCCCCATCTATGGGGCGCATCGTCTCTATCATTTCCAGGGTCGTCGTCTTACCGGCGCCGTTAGGACCGA
>CAZSAN010000103.1:0-2977 GCA_964604985.1 uncultured Candidatus Saccharibacteria bacterium
AATAGCCAGATGCTTAACAGGGTCACCAGTGTTAACAGGGTCAGACCGGGCCATACCAATATGAGCACGCCCAATAGGATCCCAAGGCCGCCACGCCAATAATAATAGCTCTTATCCACCGCCTCTATACTGCGAACATTAGCCATGATTCGCACCTCCCCATTAATTTAACGTACAATTCCAAGTATAATACCGGTTCGTCCTTTTGCAAGGCCTTACTCATAAATGTCAAAATGAGCGCTCCACCCCTATAAAGCTTATGCTATAGTGAAAACATGCATTACATGGGCTTGCGCCATAAGTCCGAACGCAGGCAAAAACTGAAACCGCAGCGCAAATCACGCTACATAACGTTCCTGGATAAGCTTACCTTCGTGGCCGGCGTGATCGGTCCTTTCACCGTACTGCCTCAGACATACAGCATCTTCCATACCAAGTCGGCCACAGGTGTTTCCCTGGCGACATGGCTGCTTATATTCATAGTTACCTTCCCCTGGGTGCTCTACGGCATGGCACACAAGGACAAGAGCATCATAGTCAGCTTCACGTTGTGGGAGATCGTGAACTTATCCGTCGTCGTCGGCGTATTGATCTACGGCTGAAAGCTGACCCTCGGATGCCAGAGGTAACCCTTTAAAGACGACTGCGTACAGATCGGATTCATCCCTATTGCGGCCTCTTTCCGGCTTTCTGCGAGTAGTAATTACTCCCTCTACGTCCTCGCGCCCCCGCACTTCTTGGCATAGGTCTACGAGCGCCGCCGGCCTGTCAGCTATGGGTCTGGGAACCTGTACGAACAGCAGGCCTCCTGCCTTGACCATATCCAGCAAAAGATGCCCCGCGCCATGATAAAACTCCTTATTCATTCTCTGCAACCCGCCGACCGGGCGGTGCATCACCAGGTCGAATCCTTCGGGCGCGTACCTCGCCGCCCACGCAAGCATTTCTTCCCACGGCCTACGTTCAATCAAGTCGCCTTTGATATGGTCCAGACCTTTTACGCGCTTGGTGCTGCGCGGCCGTTTGTCCTTATAATTGGTGGCTAGAGCCCTCCCCACTATGCCTAACCGCATAAGGTCGCGTAAGGCTCGGGCGTCGGAGCCGGCCGCTACATCCAGAGCTACGTTCTCCCTGGAATAGCCTATCCTCTCCTCGATGACGTCAGCCAACCCGCTAGGTTCGCCGTTGATATTCGCACGGCGCGAATAATCGAACATGCCGGAGTTATTTACCCGCCAGCCACTATCGCCAGCCCAGACCAAGAAGTCTTCATCATCACAGTCCCGCGTGGCGCCATCTACGAAGGACAGGTCCATAGCCCCCACGTCAGGTGTACGGCTGTCCTGCGCGCCACCATCAACATCAGCAATGGGGCCATCAGGGCTGGCCGATGACACTTGTGTCTCTGACATAATTATTAAATTTTACGCGCTTTATGCATACTTTGCAATGTATACTGATGTATTACAAATATTACAGGGACGGTCTTGTGCGGCTGAGGCGCCAAGGAGCATAATATCTGTGTGGACGAAAATCCTATACCCGACGATCAAGTTCCCCAGCATCAATATGAGCACGATGTCGTAACGTCTGAACAGCCCAGACGGCGTCGGATCGGTAAACGCGGGATGATAGCGATAATCATCGCGCTGTTGCTGTGCGTAGGTGGTGGGGCGCTGGCACTGCATAAGCATCATGGTCAGGCGCCGGCAGTAGCAGCTACCACAAACCAGCAATCGTCTTCCTCGACCCAGAAAACCGTTTCGGACACCAATACCTGGAAAGGTACCGTGGACCCCACTGCCATCCCACTAGGCGACGGCAAGGTATCCACGACCCCTAAGGCCGGCTATGTCGATTCATGCACCACCAATTTCAACGGCGGCGGCGCGCAGCATGCCGGCAGCTGGATAAATAGTGGTGCGAAGACATGGGACGCAGACACGAAGGTTGCGGTGCAGGGGTCCATACACTGGCCGGCAGCCACCTACTCCAACAAGGTCAACGGCAGCCATCGGCTGATCAGCACTAACGATCTGCCCGAGATATATCCCACCGGCATATTCCCTATAGCCAGTAGCGATCCGGCGTATCAGTATGACCGTAACCCAAATCACATAGCTACCCAGACGATCAATTACACATTGCCCCTCAACCCCACGGCCGCCGCCTCGCCGGGCTGTACGTCACTTGGAGCCATAGGCGTACTGAGCGATGGCGTACTCCTGTTCAACGCGCTGGATGCCGCCGGCCGTGATGCCGTAGCCCATGAGACCCAGGACAAATGCAACGGACATCCTGACGGCCAGGAGGAATATCATTATCACAATGTGGCATCCTGTATACGTGAGGCTGCCAAGGGTTCATCCGAATTGGTCGGCTACGCCCTGGACGGATACGGCATATATGTTGAACGCGATGCCAAGGGTAATCTGCCGACCAATGCCGATCTGGATGCCTGCCATGGACGTACCAGCAAGGTAGAGTGGAACGGCAAGCTGACCGAGATATATCACTACGACGCCACGCTTGAATACCCATACACGGTTGGCTGCTTCCACGGCACGCCCGTAGCCAGCGCCAGGCAAAGTCAATCCGTTCAGGCCCGACCGGAGCCGGCGCCCGGCACCAGACCCCGCCCCTGAAATACCGTTGATTTTGCTATCATTAGTAAATGCACGAGCACATCTTCTCCGAACTTCTGAAAAGGCGTACCGACAGCCACAAATACCACTACGGACACGTACTCGTGATCGGCTGATCGCCCGGCATGGTCGGAGCGCCACTCTAGACCGCACTGGCAGCGTTAAGAACCGGAGCCGGTCTGGCAACGATAGCGGCAACCTCGGATGTCACAGGCAAGCTTGAGCGCCGCGTCAAGGAAGTGATGACCTTTGCCCTGCCTGATGATGCAGAGGAAGCGGCGGATCGGCTGGAAAATTTCATAAGCGAGCGCAAAGTCTCGGTCATAGTTATC
>CAZSAN010000104.1:0-5111 GCA_964604985.1 uncultured Candidatus Saccharibacteria bacterium
CAAGTTCACGGAAAAAGGCGCGATCACCTTGCGCGTATCCAATCCCAAGGATATGCCGTCCGGCGTTACATTCAGCGTCAGCGACACAGGCATAGGCATATCCCAGTCCGACCAGAAGAAGATATTCAAGAAGTTCTTCCAGTCCGAAGACTACGCAACGCGCGTCCACGGCGGCACCGGCCTGGGACTTTACATCGCCCAGCGCCTAGCACGGCGTATAACTGCCAAGATATGGTTCGAGACCAAGCTGGGCAAAGGCAGCACCTTTTATCTATGGGTGCCTCCCTATAGCAAACATCGGCAGGACCGCGGCAAAGTCATAGCCGCGGAAACAAAGGATTTCTTCAGCTCCGTCTAGGAGGGCCGACCGGCACGGCCGGCAGGCCTGGGTAGCTGAGCGATCATGAATATAACGAAGAATACGGCCACGACGGTGGCCGAACGCGGGGTGTCGCTGCCATTATCGAATATGTTGTTGCTGGTAGCCGCCAGGCATATGACTATGAAGGTCATGCCGGCCATGAAAGTCTTTATCTTCGCCTTCAAAGACGCCTGGGCCGGTACCTGCTTGAGCAGCATGTAACCTATCGGCAGGGCTATGACCAGATATATGATCGACTTAAGCACCAATACGGCAGGCTTGTCCGTATAGACTATAAGGTCGGGCGACTGGCTTATGCTGACGCTGGATGTCAGCGCCTGCAGGGTCATGAGCACGGCCGAGAACGGGATGGTCACCAGATACAGATAGTCAAGCCTGACATGATCACGCAGTCCCAGGGACCACAACAGCCACACCTGGACCTGCATGGATATCTGTACGAAAAGGTCAGCTAGGAAATACGTGTAACGCAGAATCTGCGTGTCTCGGGTAAGCAGGCCTGGCACGCCGAAGAAGAACAGCGCCGTACCGAACGTCATACCCAACACGCAATATAAGCGCGCCAAGGGATTACCGGTCAGGCGATAACTTCGCCAACTCTTGGCCGAAAAGGTGTATAAGGCTAGCGCTCCCAAGGACCAGGCCACGGCGTTTATAGGCAGGTCCAAGCTCACGACCGTTCCCTTTCGTCGAACCAGGACCGGGCGGCGGCTTCATCCTGCCTCATGGTCTTCATAAGCTCATCCATACCCGAGAAAGTCTGATTGGGCCGGTGGTAATGCGCCAGCGTGACCGACATCTTAAGTCCGTAATAGTCCTTGTCCGGTATATCGAGCAGATGGGACTCCACGCGGCGTTTGTCCTCACCCATCGTAGTGGGAACACCGATGAATATGATGCTAGGGTGGTCTTCGTGACCATCCAGGTCGGTAAAGCCGAAGTATACACCGTCCTTGGCATCTGTTTCCACTGACAGGTTGGCCGTAGGATAGCCTAGCCGGCGGCCATCGCCCTTGAAGCGGGTGACGATGCCATCAAGCGTGCGCGGCCGCGCCGTATCTTCCATGATTCTAAGTATACCTGTAATTTGACAGCCTACTAGGCTACTATAAGGACTACCATGAAAAGGCGTCAGTACGGAACGGAGCAAGACATGGAAAGACCGGCTTTCAGCAATCAATTGGCTGATTGGCTCAAGCACGGCAAGGATAAGAGCCTGGCTGGACTTAATGGAGTATTCGCGGAGAAGACTTTCGCCATCGCTTTCCTTCTACTCATGGCATTGCCGGCCCTGCCCATACCCACCGGAGGCATCACACATGTGACGGAAGTCATAACCATGCTGCTATGCTTGGAAATGATGGCTGGGCTAAGCAGTCCGTGGCTTCCTAAACGGTGGCTGGACAGAGATGTGAGCAAGGCACTATCCGGCAAGGCCGGCCGCAAGCTCATTAACTTCATCATCTGGTTCGAGCGGCGGTCAAGCCGCCGCGGGAGCTGGCTGCTGGTCAGGCGGCCGGTGAAATCGTTCATAGCTCTGCTGGTGCTGGTATTGGCCGTGGCGGCTTTCGTGGCACCGCCCTTCTCCTGGCTTGATACACTTCCAGCCCTGGGGGTCGTAGTGATCGCGCTGGGGCTCATATTGGAGGACGGCCTGTTCGTGCTGGCAGGTATCATCATAGGCGCGGCCGGTATCGGCTTGGAGGTAGCGGCCGGTACGGCACTTTATGACGGCCTTAAACACTTCGTGCGACATGCCTGAACCTCTATCCAGCGACATCCTGGAGGAAGCTTTCGGACCGACGCGTATCAGGATCGCATATCAGGACGATGACGTACGCATCATACGTACCGAGACCATGGATGGGCGTGTACTGGAAATCTCTAGGGTCACTTTCAAGCCGTCCGGCACAGCCGGCTTTCCGGATATCCATCGCAGGGTGGTGGGCGGCGTATCCATGGGCAAGGCTTTCAGAGCGACAGGCATACCTTTCACCCGTCATGAGCAGGCTATCTATAGCTGTGAACTACCGGAAGCATTCAGCCGGACTTTCGGGCTGGAGGGCAAGGCTACCGTAGTCAAAGTCTCGGTCTCGGTGGGCGAACATGGCCTACATTATGCGGATATGACCGAAGTATACAGCCCCGCCGTAGACTGGCCGGCTGGACCCCGCGAAGAACCTGGCCAAGCGGTCATGGAAGACCTTGGCCGTTTCGCCCGGCTATTGACAGATTCGGCTAGTTGATTTTTAGCATTTCCAATCGACAGCGTACCGTTATATACTACCCTTGTAACCTGAGGTATATATGGTCCAGCCAGGCATACAATCCGAGGAGCTTAAGGACCTGTTCCGCGATGGCAAACAAGTCACTTATAACAAGGGCGACACCATACTGAGGGCGCGCGAGACACCCCGCGGCGTGTACCTGATAGAAGAGGGCGTCATAAAGATGTATTCCCTGTCCCGGCAAGGTAACGAACATGTCCTGGACTTCTTCGGACCCGGCGACCTGTTTCCTATAATATGGCCTTTCCGCCGCAGCGTACGCAGCATGTATTACGAGTCCATATCCCCGGCCAGGCTCTGGCTGATACCGCGGGACACTTTCAGGGAGTTCATAGCCAAGAACCCCGACGTCATGTCGGAAGTACTGGAAAGGCTGGTCGACCGGTACCACCTTTATGTAGGTCGGATTGACAACCTGCTGTATTCGGATGCGCGCGAACGCACAGTATACAGGTTGATGTCCATGGCCAGCCGGTTCGGTGTCAGCACGAACGCTGGCATCATGATAGACGCGTTGATCACACACGAGGACCTTGCGCATTCCGTGAACATGACGCGCGAAACCTTCGGCCGAACTATGGCGCGCCTACACCAGAGGGGGCTCATAGCTTATGACGATAACCGCCATATAGTAATCAGGGATCTGTCCGGCCTTGCGGGTGTGATCGGCCGGGACGAAGCCACCGCCATGTGGCCCGAACTGATGCGGTACGCTATTTAACAGCCTGGTTTCGCAGCCTGGTTTATAGTCGTATAATTATACGGAGCCAAGGAACTATAGGGGGTTACATGTTCACATTACCAAAACTCGATTACGATTATGACGCTTTCGGCAAATATATCAGCAAAGATATCATGGAGCTGCATCATAGCAAGCACCACCAGACCTATGTAGACAAATTGAACGCGGCCCTGGAAAAGGCCCCGGACCTGCAAAGCAGATCCATCGAGGAACTGATAAGCTCCCTGGACAGCGCCCCGGCAGAGATCCGCACCGCCATACGCAACCACGGAGGCGGCCATTATAACCATACTCACTTCTGGAAATGGATGGCACCCGATGGCGGCGGCGAACCCTCCGGCAAGCTGGCGGACGAGCTCAAGCAGAAATACGGAAGCTTCCAGGCCTTCATGGACGAGTTTGAAGCCAAAGCCTTGGGAATCTTCGGCAGCGGCTGGGCCTGGCTGCAGCCCGACCTCTCCATCACCACGACACCCAACCAGGATTCCCCGCTTAACAGCGGCGCCCCGGCGCCTATCCTAGGTCTGGACGTATGGGAACACGCGTATTACCTGGACTATACATACAAGCGCGGCGACTACATCAAAGCTTGGTGGCATGTGGTCAACTGGCCAGAGGTCGAATCACGTTTTACGCAGCAGTAACATATTAAGTACGTACACAAAAGATTATTATTTAATAGTTATTTAATGTTCGTCGGGGATAATGGGCAGCATGCAACCGCCCAGACTCCTACTAGTTGATGACGATCGCAATATAGCCCGGGCGCTGGCGCTGGCACTTCGTAACACATACGCCGTGGACATAGTCGGTAACGGTGAGCAGGCGGTGGCGCAGGCCAATACTGAGCGCTACTCCATGGTCATCTTGGATCTCAATCTGCCTGACATATCCGGTCTGGACGTATGCCGTCAGCTGCGCGACAGAGGGATAGACTGGCCCATATTGGTCCTAACGGGCGAAAGTGAAATCCTGACTAAGATAAATCTGCTTGACGCAGGCGCTGATGATTACCTCACCAAACCATTCAGTCTGGGCGAACTCAAGGCAAGGCTTAGGGCGCTCTTAAGGAACTCATCGGCGTCCAGGGAGACCCCGGGACCAGGACCATTGGCCACAGGCAGCCTGATGCTGGACAGACGGACACATGCCGTTACGCGCGAGGGCATATCCATAAGTCTCAGGCGCAAGGAGTTCGCTCTTCTGGAATGCCTGATGCAGCACGCCGGAAGCGTAGTTACCAGGGCGGCGCTTATACGGCATGCCTGGCATGGCATGGATGAGCCGTGGACGAACACCGTGGACGTCCATATAAAATATCTGCGGGACAAATTGGACAGGCCCTTTGACAGGCCCGTCATCGAAACCGTGCACGGACTGGGTTACCGGCTTAGCCCAGGCCCGGCACCGACAGATAAATAGAGTTAATATGACAATCCAGACAGAGACCGAAACTGCTGCGTTCAATATAGCTGGGGCTGAATCAGCCGCATCAGAGAATTTGATGGAGCTGGAGCGCTTCGCCGAAATAGGTCGTTTGAGTGCCGGCCTGCTACACGAGATAAACAATCCGTTGACGGCGGCGCTCCTATGGCTCGAACAATGCCATGATGGCGTCAGATCGCCATATATACGTCATGCCCGCAGTAGCATAAGGTTGATCCAGCGTTATGTGGAAGCGGTAAGACAACAGATCAGG
>CAZSAN010000105.1:0-1814 GCA_964604985.1 uncultured Candidatus Saccharibacteria bacterium
TCAATCTCGCTGATCGAGCCGTCGAAGCCCTTGAACGGGCCGTCTATGATGTTGACGACCTCGCCGACGGCGAAGTCGATCTTGTGCTTAGGCTGTTCGAGGCCCATGCGCTTCTGGATCTTCTCGATTTCCTCGGGTTCGATCGGGGTCGGATCCGTGCCGCTACCTACGAAACCGGTGACACTCGGCGTATTGCGCACTATGTACCAGGCGTCTTCGGACAGCTTCATGTGCACAAGGACGTATCCCTGAAAAATGCGCTTCTCGACCACGCGGCGCTTACCGTTCTTGATCTCGATCATCTTCTCCTTAGGCACCAGGACTTCGAAGATCTTGTCTTTCATATCCAGGCTCTCAGCCCGCTGGCGTATACTCTCGGCGACCTTTTCCTCGTAGCCGCTGTAGGTATGTATCGCATACCATTGTTTGGAGGTGTCGTAACGTTTGCTGCTGCTCATTATCTATATCTATCCTTTGATTACTTTAAAAGAATGCTCCTGAATACTTTGTCCAAACCGTAATCTACTATGGCTATCACAGCTCCGAACACGACGGCGAATATGATCACCGCGAAGGTCAGCTGCCGGCTCTGCTTCCAGTTGGGCCATGTCACCAGCTTAAGCTCGCGCCAGCTGTTACGTATGTAAGTCGGGAGAAGTACCTTGCCTGCCAGTTTGACTATCCTGAGCCGTCCCAGCCGCTTGAAAGGCTTCGCAATCGTTGTGCTTGCGCGTCCGCCCGCCTTCTTGGCCCGTGCAGCCTTCTGTGGCTTCGCGGAAGCTTCTCCGGCTTTCATCGCCCGTTCACGGAAAGTCTCGGGGTTCTTGACCCTGCGTTTGGATTTAGCTGACTGCTTAGATTGTTCGTCTGCCATACGGCTTTTAAGCTCCACTCGGCCATCTGCCGACCAAATAAAAAGCCTACATGTAACCTGTAGGCGATAAGTCAAGCATAACACCTTGGGTATCGCCGGTCAACAACTAAACTTATTTGATATAGTGAAAGCTATGCTGCCCGTGCTCGTCGCGCTGATGATCATAAGCCTATCCGAGATGTTGATATGGACGGCCGTGGCGTGGAGATGGCGCAGGTTCATGGGGGGGCTTATAGCCAGCCTGGTGGCCTTGGCCAGCTTAGCCCTGATAATCACGGATGCGGCCGCGTGGACCCTGATACTGGCCGTGCTAAGCGCTTACAGATGTATGAACCTTGCGCGGGTTTCGGCCGGCCACATCCAACAGGACCACCTATTCCACTCTTCCAGGCGGACCAGCGCGTGGCTTATATCGTGCCAGGTGGTCTTACTGGCGGTTTACGCTGCTAGCAGACATTTCGGTATCACCGGCTACGGGTGGTGGGCGTTTGCTGCCGGCGCCGGATTGGCGGGAGCCGTCATAGTGCTAGCTTCGGTGATAAAACACACGCGAAGCCATGGAGCTTCGGGGCCAGGCGCCATAGCCAATATGGCCAAGAAAAATCTGCCGTCGCTGACCGTAGCCATACCGGCCAGGAATGAGACGGATGATCTGGAAGCATGCCTTCAATCATTGGTAGCTAGTACCTACCCTAAACTTGAGATCCTGGTATTGGATGACTGCTCGCAGGATAAGCGCACGCCGGAAATAATACGCAGCTTCGCCCACGGAGGCGTGCGTTTCATAGCTGGCACCGAACCGCCTGATAACTGGCTTGCTAAGAATTTCGCCTATGATAAGCTTGCGGACGCTGCGAATGGAGACCTGTTGATGTTCTGCGGGGTGGACGTACGCTTCGAGCCTCAGAGCTTGGATGCGTTGGTCGGCACCTTGCTCGAT
>CAZSAN010000106.1:0-1625 GCA_964604985.1 uncultured Candidatus Saccharibacteria bacterium
TTCACCAACAAGGCTGCCAAGGAGATGCGCGGCCGCGTGGCGAAATTGCTAGGCGAGAACGCCGATAATAAGGGCTTTATGCCGTATATGGGAACGTTCCATGGCATATGCGTGCGTCTGCTCAGACAGGATGGGGAGGCCGTGGGCGTCCCGAGAAGTTTCATCATATTCGACGAAACGGACCGTCAGGCATCCGTGAAACATATATCCAAGCAACTTATGAACGATGAAAAGACATTTCCGGCCCGCACGCTGAGCGGACTCATCAGCAGTGCGAAGAACGAGATGGTAGGTCCAGACGAGTATGCCCATACCGCCTCCAGCCCGGCGCAACAGAACGCGGCCAAGGTATATCCCCTGTATGAGAAGGCGCTGAAGGATGCCGCGGCCCTGGATTTTGACGATCTGATCAACCGGACCGTCCAGATGTTGAAGGACCACGACGAGATACGCCGCAAGTGGCAGCATCAGTTCAAATACGTCATGGTCGACGAATACCAGGACACCAACGCCGCACAGTACAAATTGGTCAGCCTGCTTACGACTGAGCGTAAGAACATAGCCGTCGTGGGTGATGATTGGCAGAGCATATATAGCTGGCGCGGAGCTGACTTCCGCAACATACTCAGGTTCGAGTCTGATTTCAAGGATTGCACGGTCATAAAACTAGAGCGGAACTATCGCAGCACGAAGAACATCCTGGATGCCGCTCAGGCTATCATCACCAAGAATGCCCAACGCAGCGACAAGAGGCTTTGGACCGAGGCGGGGGAGGGTATGCCGGTGCAATTGGTACAAGTCGGTAATGAACGGGCCGAGGCCGAGGCCATCATAAGGCGCATCAGAATGGGCATAGACTCCGGCAAGTACGGCTATCGCGACCACGCCGTGCTCTATCGTACGAACGCCCAGAGCCGCTCGATCGAAGAAGGACTGGTGCATTACGGCATACCTTACCGCGTAGTCGGCGGCGTCCGGTTCTATGACCGCAAAGAGATCAAGGACGTGCTGGCCTACCTAAGGTTGATTTTCCAGCCCGAAGACAGGGTAAGCTTCGAGCGCATCGTGAACGTGCCGGCCCGCGGCGTAGGCGCCAAGAGCCTACAGAACTTCTTTGCTTGGCAGCAGGCGGAAGGCATGTCATTGGAAAGGGCTCTCAATGAATCAGCCGCCTGCCCGGATCTGGTTCCGAAAGCGCGCAAGTCACTTAGCGAGCTGGGCGATATGCTCGCCTCGCTTCGCGAGGTCAGCCAGGATGCCGCCGTGTCAGGCCTTATTGATTCCTTGCTGCGCAGGATAGACTACTTGAACTACCTTAGCGATGGGACGCCGCAGGGCGAGGCCCGCCAGGAAAACGTCCGAGAGCTGCTGAGCGTGGCGCAGGAGTACAGCGACGAAGGCCTGGCCGGATTCCTGGAAGAAGTCGCTCTCGTAAGCGACCTGGACAGCGCGGATTTCGACGGCGATGCCGTGACCCTCATGACCCTGCATGCGGCCAAGGGCCTGGAATTCCCCGTGGTGTTCATGACCGGCCTGGAAGAATCCATATTCCCGCACTCCAGAGCGCTGTATGACCAGGGCGAGATGGAAGAGGAGCGCCGGCTTTGCTACGTGGGCATGACCCG
>CAZSAN010000107.1:0-5074 GCA_964604985.1 uncultured Candidatus Saccharibacteria bacterium
TCAAGAACCTTGGCAACAAGATAAAGGGTTGGGGCTTCGGTAAGCCCCCGGCCGATCCCGCGAATAACGCTGTCTACATGAACCTGCAGCACAACACAAACCCCCTAGAGATCAAAGACAAGGGTCACGGTTCTCACCAATAGGTGGCGAATTAGCTGTCAGCTTCGCTGGCCAGTACCTGGTTCAGTGTCTCTCGGAGCTTAGGTAATCCTTCGAACTCCATGGTGGCCATGCCCAGGCCTTCAGCGAACTTCTTATAGGATTCGTTATCTGTGATGACCAGGCATGAGCTGGGCGGTTCGCCTATGGCCTGCAGCGCGGCGGCGAATACCTCCTGGCTGAGCAGCGGTACGTTCAAGCCCAATGAATACGGACTGATTATGGCTTCGAAGAGCTGATTATGCTGGTTAAAGCTGTTCAGAAGCTGGTATTCCTGGACGCCCAGGTTCGCTAGTACACCCAATTTTACGAAATGGCTGTGAAGCTCGCGCATGAAATCACCGACGGCCGGTGACACGTCGGATTCCAGGAGCGTGAACTGCTCCACGTCTATATCCGGCCGGTTTAGCTTAAGCTGGAACTCCTGTGCGACCTCTGCGGGGGTGGCGCGCCCCTGGAAGTAGCGCCCTACAACGCCTTGCAGCTCATTGGCTATCACCGGGCCGAAGTCTTCGGCCTGGACCAGGTATTCATCGAACCTGTCAGGCACCCATACACCGTAAAAATCAAAGAATATCGCGCGGATCATTACTCCAAGGATAGCAGAATCATAGGCCAGTCACGCAAGTTGATTTTGACAGCGGGGCTGGCAGACGGGTACAATGAGTGCCAATGGCGAATAAGGGCAAAAAACAGACAAACCACTGGCTGATACTGGTGCTGCTGGCATTGGCGCAGTTCATGGTGGTCCTGGACGTGTCCATAGTGAACGTGGCTCTGCCCGCCATACAGCATGCGTTCCACATGACGGAATCAAGCTTGCAGTGGATAGTTACCATGTATTCGCTGACATTCGGCGGTTTCTTACTGCTTGGTGGCCGCAGCGCCGATCTTTTCGGCCGCCGCAAGACCTTCCTAGCAGGGGTTACGCTGTTTACGCTGGCATCGTTGTTCTGCGGCCTGGCGCAATCCGAGACTTGGATAATCATCTCCAGGGGCGTGCAGGGTTTGGCAGGCGCTTTCATGTCGCCAGCCGCGTTATCGATAATCCTGGTTACCTATAAGGAAGGACATGAACGTAACGTAGCTCTGTCGGTATGGGGCGCGGTAGCATCCGGCGGCGCGGCCGTAGGCGTGCTTGCGGGCGGTATCATCACCCAGTACCTTAATTGGCGCTGGAACTTCTTCGTCAACGTACCGGTGGGCATAGCCGTGGTGGTAACGGCCTTGCGTATACTCGACAAGCACGAGTCTACCCTGGATCACAATCAGATGGACCTCCCAGGCGCCATACTGGTGACCGGCGGCCTTATGTCGCTGGTGTACGCGCTGGTAAAGGCACCGGTCGACGGCTGGACCTCCCAGACCGCACTACTGTTCTTCGGTATAGCCGTGCTGGCATTGGTAGAGTTCATACGAAATGAACAGCACACCGACCATCCGCTGATGCCGCTTAGGATCTTCAAGATACGCAACGTAGCGGGAGCTGATTTACTTATGTTGTGCATGGCCTCTGGTCTGTTCTCCGTGTTCTTCTTCACCACTCTTTATATGCAGGAAATCCTGGGCTACACCCCTATAAAGACGGGAGTCAGCTTCCTGATAGTGCCCATTGCTATAGCTATTACGGCCACCAATGTACCGCGGGTCATACAACGTATAGGCTACAAGCCTATATTGATGGTGGCTCCCTTGGTCGTCAGCGGCGGGTTGTTCTGGATATCCCACATACCCGTGGACGGTACTTATTGGGGTAATGTAGCACCCGGACTGATCATGCTGGGCCTGGGTATGGGAGCTACGTTCGTCAGCGCGACCATCGCGGCTACCTCTGGCGTACCGCATCATGAATCCGGCCTGGCATCGGGCATGCTTAATACTTCTCAGCAAGTGGGCGGCGCCTTGGGGCTGGCCGTGCTTACAGGCATCGCTACCTCCAGCACCACCCATTACATCAAGAACCTTAACCTGACGGCGCCGCCCACGGCGCACCAGCTTGCTAGTGCCACGGTACATGGCTTCCATAACGGCTATCTGATAGCCTCCACGTTCGGCATAGTGGCCGCGCTCATAGCAACCTTCGTTATCAAGCAGCAAAAGGCATCCCACGACCCCAGTCACGGCGAAGCCAGCGCGATGCACTAAGCGCAGCTGGTGCTTGCGCTATAGCGCTTATGTTCATATACTGAAGCCAGGTATAACAAATGGCAGAGGACACTGACAAAAAGCCGGTGGTGGAGGGAAGCGCGGATACGGCCGGTACTTCCGGTGGTGCCGCCAAGGTCGGCGACGGCGGCAAGATTCCTAAGCGGCGCAAGCTATCGCTGGGATTGCTATTCGTCCCTTTAAGGCGCATCAGGAACAAAAAGAAGACGTTCGCGTATATAATACTGGCGGCCATCATCATCGGCGGTGGCTGGGCTGTTATCAAGAAAGAGTTCCATATAGGTGATAAGGTCTATGCCCGGGCCGCAGGCCACAAGGTATATAAACAGGAGGTCAAAGACCTGATAGGCAATACTCAAGGTGTTAGCGACCATGATGCTGCCACGGTGCTGGCGGACAAATATCTGACAGAAGCCCTGGCCAAGGATCAGGGGGTTACGGTAACTGATCAGGACATCAGGAACCAGTATGGTGGCAAAGTGAACCTCAAGGATCAGCAGAAAAATTATGCCTACGCTTATCAACAGGCTGTCAACAGCGCCTACTTCAACAAGTTGCAAGCCAAATACAATGGCGTCTACAGGGGTGACATATTAGTAGCGCAGTTCAGCCGCTATATACCCGCATCACCTGTATCCGCCGCCTACAAGAAAGCGATTCCCGAGATGGGCGACCCCAAGGCCATAGCCGCCGACAAGCAGTATGCGGATGATTTCATCAACAAGCTCTATAACCAGCTGCAGGATCATAAGATTACCTGGAAGCAGGCGTTCCACATGGAGCAGACCGACCCCAGGCTGGGAGTCAAAGCTTACCCGTCCCTTAGCCACTCGGGGCCTTTCGATACGTCCAAGAATCCGGTAACCCTTTTCGATGCCCCAGCCGCCCAGCAAAAGATCAGCGGCCTGAAGGCCGGGGAGACCACCAAACCGTTCGTAGTCTCCGTCTATAATCAGGACACCAAGAAGTCCTTCGATTCCTATTATCTTGTCGTGCACATGAGCTCTACCTACGGCGGGCATGCCAGCGGTAGCTTCCAGCAGTATCTGGTCGATTCGAAGAAACGCCTGGACTACCAGGTCAATGTGTAATCTGTAACTTTAAGCTTGACCTTTTTAACGAAAAGGTATATAATACCTAACATTAGCCATTGTACATAAGGAGAGCTAATCGTGAGTAACCCCAACGCATATATGATCGCCGAAGCCCCAGCTGATCCCATGGCTGGAAACCTTATGGAGGAGCCCTCCATGGGCCTGGGCGCCCGACTGGGCAACCTGGCCGACCGTGCTGGCGAGATAGCTTCCCGCGTCAGCGACCTCACATATGTAGCTCTTCATAATGCAGGCGACGCCATAACTGCCGGCTATGAATACGTAGCTGATCGCTACGATTCGCTTAAGTTCGGTGCCAAGACCCTGGCTGCCATAGGCGGTATCGCCTTCGTAGGCGCGCAGGCCGCAGAACTGACTGCTAGCGCTGAACCAGTCATGGCAGGTACGGGCAATACGCCCCAGGCCGTGGCGTCCGGCGGACTGGCCAAGTACTGTAAGCAGAAGATGGCGAATCTTTTCCCGACCGTGACCTATATGAAAGCCGGTACGAGGGATTTCGCTACGGCGCTCCTAAGGCCGGGCGAGCGCAACCAATTGCTGATCTTCGAGGCGGAGACGCAGGACGCGCCGGAACAGTGCGTGCAAGCCGGATGGCGTCTCGGGGGTACGGCTACCACTGAGTTGGGTCAGCCCGACCAAGGACACAAGGATCCGTATGATCTGCTGACTGTCCACTATGGCAACAAGGGCCATGCGATTAACCGCGGCGTACAGCGCAAGGGCAAGCAGAGCGATAGCTACTATTACGGCTGTAGCAAACATGGCGATACGCCCGTATGGGTGGATATGGTAAACAAGGTGGTGGATCCTAACGGTCGCGTCGAAAAGGTCAAGAAAGAGCGCCATAACGTCCCCGTGCTGAACGGCCATGTGCAAGACGCTTCCTGCTAAGCCTTTACCCATAGTGCCCTAACAAAAGATTGATTGCCGGTCTGCGCATGCTTGCGCTATAAAGCTTATGTTCCTATACTGAATCCAGGTATAGAGCATGACAGCGGACAAACAATCAAAAACTTCCAGGCATACTTACCGGTTTTTCAAATTTACCGTCGAATTGTTAGCAGCCGTAGCAGTGATCGTGGGTGTTTCCATGGCATTGCCTGGGTCAAAGGTGGCTGCCGTCTCGACCGGCTCTAACTACTGGTGCCCTGATTCTGCGGCGCACCCGCCGGACCAGGTATTCGGCTACCACAGAGGTGAGAATGATGACGGATTCGCCGGCCTTACGGTAAGCGCATATGTAGACAAGGCCACCAACGGGGCTACTACGGCCCCCGAAAACCCTAATTACCTGCAGCCTCTGAATGTCAGCTTCAGGTTACATTCGCAACTGCCAAGTCTGTCGTCCGGCCAACAGTATGTCAACCGTACCGGTGATCCTGATGCCAACCTTAATGCGCGCATATTCAGCCTGAATCCTAATTCGCCTATACGGAATACGGCTGGTCGTACTACGAGCCATCTCTTTACGACCGGTACCAATGTATACACTAATCCTAATAGTCCACAACACCCGAACGGCGATCCCTTTACATGTAATGGGTTGCTAGCGATCGGCCCGGGCGTCACCTATACTACTCCGACCAGCGGCGACGGCGGCATAGGCGTTGACATAGTCAGGGAGTACGGCAACC
>CAZSAN010000108.1:0-4438 GCA_964604985.1 uncultured Candidatus Saccharibacteria bacterium
CTCCGCGCCGGTCTCGCCCGCGATGATCCTGGCCAGCGTGGTCTTCCCGCTGCCGGGCGGACCCCAGAGTATGAGCGACGTCGGTTGGCCGCGAGCTATCATCTCGCGTATGATCCGGCCTTCGCCCACCAGGTGTTCCTGGCCGACGATGTCGTCCAGCTTGCGCGGCCTGAGCCTCTCTGCCAACGGGATACCATCCATAACTTAAATTATACGCTGTCGCATATTTATGGCAGACGCGCTAATTTGTGATATTTATCTCAGTTGAAAAATTAAATACTTGCTATGATATTTATATGATAGGTAGGCAAATAGCTTTTGAAGGATATTCATCCGGCGAAGGCGGCCTGGTTGGGGTATTCGCGCCCGATCAGCCTGCAGCCGAACTGACTTATATGGGACTGCTCGCATTGAGCCATGACGATCATGCAGCAGCTGACATAGCCGTGAGCAACGGCAGCGGACTCAAGGTAGTGGAGGGGTTGGACCTGGTCGCAGCCACTCCCCACGACGGGTCCCCGGCCTTAGAGGACCTAGGCACTGGCAGATTCGCCTCCGGCCGGCTGGTCGAGGGGACCGCAGAAGAAGTACACGGCGACGGCTCCATAGCCGATATGGTGGAACAGGAGCTGGAAGCAGGCTTGGATCTGAAAGAGGCCGCCGGACAGGCGGGCAGACGGATCGAGGGTCCTTTCGTGGTGCTGGTGATGAGCGATGATCATCTGATAGGTATGCGCGACCCAGAGGGCCGTAGACCGTTGGTGCTGGGACTGTTACCGCATAACGGCGCGGTGCTGGCGTCCGAAGCTGCCGCCCTGGACAGGGTCGGAGCTGAATTCTCGCGCGAGCTCGAACCGGGCGAGCTTATAGTCATAGACGACCGTAGCGTACGTACATCCTACGCGCCGTTCAACACGGCCCGTGAGAACGGTGCCGGCCGGACGTAGTACTATATAAGTATGAAACGTGCCGTAGAAGAGGCGTTCGAAGCCATTCCTCGCGAGCATTTCCTACCGGAAGAGATGCGCGGCAGTACCGATCTGGACGTGGCTCTGCCCATAGGCTTCGGCCAGACCAACAGCCAGCCGTCCACCGTGGCCAGGATGCTTGACTGGCTGGACGTGGAACAGGGGGACAAGGTGCTGGATATCGGCTCCGGCTCCGGGTGGACCACGGCGCTCATGGCTGAACTGACAGGCGAACAGGGCATGGTCCACGCCGTGGAGCTGGTACCCGAACTGCTGGAGCTGGGCCGCGGCAATTGCCAGGACATGGGTATCAGGAACGTGCGCTTCCACCAGGCCGGCAAGGAATACGGCTGGCCGGACGAAGCACCTTTCGACCGCATATTGGTAAGCGCCGCCGCCGAAAAGATGCCCGAGGAACTCTTCGATCAGCTCAAACCGGGGGGCCGCCTGGTCGTGCCGGTCCGTGAAACCATCCATGTGGTGGACAAGGACGAGAAGGGCAGGATCAGCCAGAAGGAACATCGCGGCTTCGCCTTCGTCCCGCTCGTAAAAGGTAAGGATAAAACATGAACGCTCAGCCCACGGTCTTCGTGGATGTCCGCGAGCCTTATGAATATGCCGCAGGCCACGTGGAAGACGCCGTCAACGTACCGCTCTCCGAACTCATGAAAGACACATCCGGACTGGCGGGCATCCCCAAGGACGCGCACGTAGTCGTCTACTGCAACAGCGGCAACCGCTCCGGCGCGGTGCTGCCCTTGTTCAAGAAGCTGGGCTACACCGACGTGGAGAACGGGATCAACCGCCAGCAGGTCCAGGAAACCCTTGAATTGTAATTTACCGCAAAAGTATTATAGTAATTAACTGATCATGGCATATACCTTCCCGGCCGCCTTCATCAGGATACTGAACAGGATAGCCAGCACGTTCTAGCCTAGCCGGCACTCTAGTCTGATAATTCGCCGGATTCTTTGAGAGGCTGCTCGAACAGATTGCGATTGAACCCGCCTACTCCCGAAAATCCATCCATCAGCAGTGTACCCATGGCCCTGGCGGCGCTCACCGTAAAGGCCGCCCCAGCGACCAAGGCTTCCCGACCCGCGACACTATAGGTTATGCGGGCGCCCAGCCAGCGATGACCCTGCCTGAACGCATCGAACTCCACTGCCCTCTGGCATATGCCATCCAGGAAAGCATGATAATCGTATTCACGATGCGGTCCGTGCTCCAGCTCTACATCGGCCATCTCGGCCGTGCGAGCCAGTTCGTATTCGCGAGGTGTTCCTAACGGCATTTATCTAATTGTGCAATAAAACTTAATATTTAGCAATGTTTATAATGAAGCTATGCGTGCCAACAGCCTACACAAGTATCTTATCGCCATAACAGCTTTCTTGGCCATATCCGCCATCGGCGGCGGCATCGGCCTGATAGCGACGAATGGCCTGGGCATGCCGACGTCAGACCTGTCTACCTCACCGTTCGGCTCCTATATAATCCCGGGCATAGTACTGCTCACTGTCTTCGGCGGCACCCAGACCGCGGCCGCCGTAGCATTATGGAAACGCCACGAAAAGGCCAGCCTGCTCACCGCCATCGCCGGCTTCGGCGCCTTGATCTGGATCTTCGTCGAGATGTACACGACTCCGATCAAGCACTGGCTGCAGATACTGATCTTCGGCCTGGCGATCCTGCAATTATCGCTGGTATACCTCCGCCTCAAAATCCTCCCCACCAAGAATAGTTAAATTATGATTAAATCCCAGAATGCTATCACAGTTTCCAAACAGGGGTAAAAATAGTAAAATAGAAGCCAAGAGGGAGCCTTAATTGGATATTCAAGAAATCGAGCGACAGTTGTGGCAAGCGGCCGATAAGCTCCGTAATAACATGGATGCAGCCGAGTACAAGCATGTAGTGCTCGGACTTATCTTCTTAAAGTACGTGTCCGACGCCTTCAACGACCAGCATAAAAAGGCCGAACAGGATAATTACGATCCAGAGGACCGTGACTACTACATAAAAGACAATGTATTCTGGGTGCCCAAAGAAGCTCGCTGGGACAATATAAAAGATAACGCCAAGCAACCAGACATCGGCACCATCATAGACAAGGCGATGGACGCTGTAGAAAAAGAAAACCCCACACTTAAAGGCGTCCTGCCCAAAAACTATGGCCGTGAAGCGCTGGACAAGCGCCGTCTAGGCGAGCTGATAGACCTTTTCAGTAACATCAAGCTCAACGGCGATGGCCACAAAAACAAAGACTTGCTGGGCCGTATTTATGAATACTTCATTGGCATGTTCGCGGACGCCGAAGGCAAGCGCGGCGGCCAGTTCTACACGCCAAGAAGCATCGTTAAGCTCCTAGCAGAAATGCTACAGCCATACAAAGGCCGCATTCTGGACCCAGCCTGTGGTAGCGGTGGCATGTTCGTACAGTCCGAAGAGTTCGTAGAACAGCACCAAGGCCGGCTAGACGACCTATCCATTTACGGCCAGGAAAGCAACACCACCACCTGGCGGCTCTGCAAAATGAACCTGGCCATCCGTGGCATTGACGCCGACATAAAAGTCGGCGACTCCTTCCATAACGACCAGCACAAAGACCTAAAGGCCGACTTTGTTATGGCCAATCCGCCGTTTAACGACAGCGACTGGGGCGGTGAACTCCTGCAAAACGACGTGCGCTGGAAGTACGGCACACCGCCAAAAGGCAACGCCAACTTTGCCTGGGTACAGAACTTCATCTACCACCTTAGCCCAACCGGCACAGCCGGTTTCGTACTGGCCAACGGCTCTATGAGCAGCCAAAGCTCCGGCGAAGGCGAAATCCGCAAAAACATCGTAGAAGCTGACCTGGTGGACTGCATTGTTACGCTACCCAGCCAACTATTCTTTAATACCGGCATTCCGGCTTGCCTGTGGTTCATTTCGCGCGATCGCAAAAACCGCAGCGGTAAAACGCTATTTATAGACGCTCGCAACCTGGGCAAAATGATCAACCGCCGCAACCGCGAACTAACCGACGAAGACATTAAAAAAATAGCCGACACCTACCACAACTGGCGTGGCAGTAACGGCGGCAAATACCAAGACATCCCCGGCTTCTGTAAAGAGGCTAAACTAGACGAAATAAAAGAGCACGACTACGTGCTTACACCCGGTCGCTATGTAGGCGCCGAAGAAGTCGAAGAAGACGACGAAGCCTTCGAAGAAAAAATGCAAAAACTCACCACCGAACTCAACCACCAAGTCACCGAATCCGCCAAGCTCGAAAAGCAGATTAAAGAGAATTTGAAGAGGATTGGGTATGAATAGCGACAAGCAGAAGCACCTGGAGTTCATTCAGAACACCATAAGCAGAATGGGCGGTAACCTATTCTACCTACGCGGGTGGTCAATTACGTTGGCGGCCGGTCTACTGGCGCTTCTAGCGCAAAAAGACAAGCCACGCGTGTTCCCGCTAG
>CAZSAN010000109.1:0-4935 GCA_964604985.1 uncultured Candidatus Saccharibacteria bacterium
CGCTTCAGGTCTTAAGTATAGCATCGCCTGCGCTTCACATACTATAGGCGACTATAGTATCAGATGGCTAGCCTGATAATACTAGTTATAATATTACAGGGGTAGATAGCTCGTAATCATGCCCTATGAGGGTGATATACGAGCCAACTCGAACACCTCCCGGTAAGATATACCAGCGTTCTAAGGGGTTGGATGATACCCGTCTGATGTGTAAACCGTATGACGCACAATATCGTCGTAGCTGTGGTTACCTAGCGTTCGCCGCCGGGTCGTAGTGTCATATGGTCTTGAACAGCGGATCGACCTGGATCAGGCGGCGCAGCTGTTCCTGCTGCCTGCGTTCTTTGCGTGAAAGGCGTTTCAGCAGTCGGTCGTCCTGCTGCTTCCTGACTTTTTGCTTTTGCATGTTAAATATTTCAAGGTTCGTTTTGATGTAGTGCAACCTGCATCCAAAGCCTGTGCTCGGTCGTTAACGTCCTGGGCGAGCGGATCGTTCCTGTGCGATTGGTCCGGCCCTTCCTGCCATGTCCGGCCGCGTGAAGGTCGGACATAAATTCCGGGTCAATGACAAAAATACCCACCAAGGCGGCAGCCTCGTGGGTGCAGATTTGGCATCGCTTGCCGGGACGTTTGGAATATCGGCATTGGTTTTAGGTTTTTGTATTGGTTAATTCCGAAACTCCAGTTTGGTGGCTTCCGGACCCTTTTAGACCCGGAAGCCAGTTTGGCTTTTTGTTTGGTTTAACCAATTTTTGTTGGTTAAGGGCCGAGGCCTTGGGGGGCACCAACCCTATGAATGCAGTATGAACCTCGGGACAGAGGTATGCAAGGCTTTTTGAATAAAAAAGATGTGCATTTTTTACAGCCCTTCCAAGGGCTTTTTCGGTCAAAAATCGTTGTATATACGTCTATGATAGTCGGCCGACAACCTATAAATCAACCTGGCTGCACCTGAGCCTCAGGGAGCGTCTTGATCACCTATCGTTGCATTTATTATAACGGGCTGAAAATAGGGCTGAAGTTATCCACAACCGCTTTCGGGCTGGGCGGAGCGGCCTAGGCTATCTTGTTGATCCTAAGGACTGTCTGGTGCTGTCGATGGCCCCGCACCTTGCGTACGCGCTTCTTGGATTTATAGCGTATGGAAGTGACCTTGTCGTCCTGGATATCGGCCTCTACGACCTCTGCCGTGACTTTTGACTTCGCTACTATGGGCGTACCTATCTGCACGTTGTCGCCATCTATGACCATCAGGGCCTCGAAGTCGATTTTCTGAGGGGCGGACTTGGCCTTGGCGGCGTCTTTGGCAGGCGCGGGCTTATCCTGGCCTAACGCCTTGATGCGTTCGACCTTGATAGTCTCGCCTTCGGAGACTACGTACTGCTTACCACCGGTCCTGATTACTGCTTTTTTCATATAGGGGAAATAAAGTTACCGATAGAGCATATCAAAAAGGGCCGCCTCTGTAAAGGGTCAGGCCTTGGTTATATTGATGGTCAGTTCGGCGCCATCGATGCTGACGGTCGTCGTATAGCCGTCCTTCCCTGGTTCAGCCAGGGCCGTGGCGAGCGTTTCCTGTTTGATCGTGTCCGCCAGCGCACGATCATCCAGAACCGCCCGCAGACCGGCATCATCCGTCTTAACCCCAAGACGTATGCGATTATCGACTTCCAGACCGGCGTCCTTTCGAGCCTTCTGAATGTGGCGTACTACCTCGCGCATCTGGCCTTCGGCCTTCAACGCAGGCGTAAGCTTGGTGTCCAAGGCTACGCTTAGCGCCTTGCCTTTCCTAAAGACAGCCTTCTTCACGTTCAACTCCTCGCGGGCTATGCCCAGAAAGACCTGTTCGTGCTCCTTCAGCAGCGGTTCGGGGACGGTTATGACAGCCTCGGCCAGCGGTTGGCGGACCTTTAGGCCGGCTGCGGCGCGCTGGGCCAGGCCTTCGGTTATGCCATCGCGCAGGCTGGCCATATCCCTGATCAGCAGTTCGTTTATATGGCCGGTGTCCGGCCAATCAAGCAGGTGGACCGACTCGCCGCCCACGAGCTTGTGATATAGCTCCTCTGACAGGAAGGGTGTGAAAGGCGCCAGCACCAGGCTCAGGCGGGTAAGGACGTAGTGCAGGGTCCGGTAAGCGTCCTGCTTGTCAGAGTCGTTGTCGCTCTTCCAGAAGCGCTTGCGGCTGCGGCGCACGTACCAGTTGCTGGCATCGTCCAGGAACGGAAGGACGGGCTTGAGGGCGTTCGGCAGGTCATAGCGTCCCATATGGGCCTCTATTTCGGCCGTGAGCTGGTGGACGCGGCTCACCACCCACAGGTCCAGAGGATTCGACAGTTCCGGGGTCGGGTCCGGTGGCAGTTCACCGGGCTTGCCGCCCGAATCCCATGCGTCCACATCGGCGTAGAGCGTGAAGAAGTCATACATGTTCCAGATCATCGACAGCTTGCGCGCGACATCGGCCACATCCTTGTCGTGCAGGGCGAAGTCCTCGCCGTTTAGAAGGGGCGAACCCAGCAGCAGGAACCTATAAGCGTCAACGCTGTACTTGTCGACCAGTTCGTTGGGATCGGTGTAATTACCATAGCTCTTGCTCATCTTGCGGCCGTCATCACCGGCCAAGGTACCCGTGACTATGACGTTCTTGAACGAGTTCTTGTCGAACAGTCCCACGGATACGGCGTGCAGATAGTAGAACCAGGCCCGGACCTGGCCTACGTACTCCGCTATGAAGTCGCCGGGGAAATTTTGTTCAAACTTCTGCGCGTTCTCGAAAGGGTAATGGAACTGGGCGAACGGCATGGAGCCGCTCTCGAACCAGCCGTCTATGACCTTGTCGATCCGCTTATACTCTACGCCGTCCATGGTGAATGTTACATCGTCTATCCATGGGCGATGGTAATCGTCCAGCTCCACCCCTGATAATTCCTTGAGTTCGGCATAGGAACCGATCACTTTGATGTGCTCCTTACCACTCTTGTCCTTGCCTTTCCACACCGGCATGGCCGTGGCCCAGAAGCGGTCGCGGCTCAGGTTCCAGTCCGGCGCGCTCTCCACGGTCTTGGCGAACCGGCCCTGTTTGATATGTTCGGGGAACCAGCGGATATCGCCGTTCTGTTCAAGCATGCGCTCGCGCTGGCCTTGTATATCCATGAACCAACTGGGGTGGGCGCGGTACATGAGCTTGGTGCCGCAGCGATGGCAATGCGGATAGCTGTGCCTGATGTAGGCTATCTTCCAGACATCGCCGCGTTCATGCAGCGCCTTAGCTACGGGCTTGTTAGCCTCCCACACCTGTTCGCCTTTCCATTCGCCTTCGGTATAGAAGCCGTTGTCATCAATATTGGACACGATCGGGAAACCTTCCTGCTTGGCCAGTTCATAATCTTCTTCGCCGTATGCGGGCGCCAGATGGACTACGCCGGTGCCTTCCTCCGTTGTCACATAATCAGCACCCCAGACTTTGTGGGCATTATTACCACGGTCAGTGAAAAGCGGCTCATATTCCAGCCCGATCAGCTCCTTACCCCTGTAAGTGCGCTCGATTGTATAAGGCACAACATTGTGTTTTTCGTCTGTAAGGGCCTTGTCGAGCAAGTCCTTGGCAAGTATGAACGTCTCGGCCGCGGCAGTTTTGCCGCCGCCGTCCGGCGAGCCGCTCACCCGCACCTGGGCATATTCCAGCTTGGGGTTCACGGCGGCGGCGGTATTGGCAGGCAGCGTCCAAGGCGTGGTGGTCCAGGCCAGCAACGAGGCATCGCGGTCCTTCAGCCTCAGCTTCACGTAGACCGACGGGTCGGTGACGTCCTGGTACGAATTATCCATGGCCACCTCGGCCTTGGAGATAGGCGTAGCATCGCGTATGCAGTAAAGCAGTACCTTTTCGCCTTCATAGATCTTTCCGGCCTCGTAGAGGCTCTTGAAGGCCCACCAGACGGATTCCATGTACTCCTTGTCCATCGTCCTGTAGGCACCCTTGAAGTCGACCCAGCGACCTATACGAGAGATCGTGTCCTCCCATTCGTTGCCGGTCTGCACCATGTTGGCACGGCAGGCGTTGATATAATCCTCCAGGCTGATCTTAGTACCGATGTCGCGCCGATCCTTTATGCCCAGCTTCTTCTCCGTGAAGACCTCCGCCGGCAGGCCGTGGCAATCCCAACCCCAGACGCGCTCGACCCTTTTGCCCTGCATGGTCCAATAGCGCGGCACGGCATCCTTGACGATGCTGGAAAGCAGCGTGCCATGATGCGGCACCCCAGTTATGAACGGCGGGCCGTCGTAGAACACATAGGCATCGTCGGCCGGCCTCTGTTCGACCGACTTCTCGAAAGTCTTATGGTCTTTCCAGTATCGGACGAGCTCCTTTTCGTACTCGATCGCCTTGCGGCGGCTTCCCTTCTTGAACTTCATGCATAAGATTATAGCCCATACCTCTGGGATACTGAAAAGGTGGGCTTACCGGCGGCCCCTAGACGGCGGCGTAAGCCGCGACCTCGTCCATGAGCGGCAGCTGGGAGCCCTCCCAGCTCTTGTGCAGGTAGCCGTCACCTTGCAGCACCAGTATGGCCGGGTACTGCACGACATCATACAGGCTGGCCGTGGCGCTGCCATCGCGGCTGTCTATATCCATTACCTCAAGCCGTCCGTCGTGGTGGCGCGCCTGGAAATCATGGATAAACTCCTCTACCAAGCGGCCATGCTCCGAATGCGGCCTATAAAGCACAAGCACCTTCATAACGGCTTAAGTGTAGCACAATCCCTGTCGGTTTTGAGGAGGCGATCAACTAAAAACGCCGTAGCCTGGCTGCCATTTGGAGAACTTTGTCCGGTTATTATTACGTTTGCGTAGCTCCCTATAAAGACCCTGGGCTGCCGTAGCGCTCATGCGGCCCCTGGACATCTGCATCCTTTCGACCATGTCGCGTTGTTCTTCGG
>CAZSAN010000110.1:0-1843 GCA_964604985.1 uncultured Candidatus Saccharibacteria bacterium
CTATCAAGAGGATCGCTCCCTGCAGACCGGCCAACATGGAAAGGAACAGGTTGAGCAGGATGAAGGGATATTCATCCCAGTGACTCACCAAGCCTACGGTGTTCAGTATCGCCCATACACCCATGAAGGCCAGGAATCCGAACACGAACTTCCAGCTGCCCATGCCGTTGCGCAGCCTATCGGCCGCGCGGTCGCCGCTGGACAGCCGGGCCTTATGAGCCTTATGCCAGTTGAAGGGCTTGAACGGCACGGCAGCCGCCTTGAGCGGCCCGGTGAATGGCGAGAGCGGTGCCTTGAGCTGTTCTCCCAACGGCGTCTTCATATTCGGAGTATATCACAGCGCTTACGCTATGGTACGGGCGCGGCGGCCTATAGTTCGGCGCGCTCCCCTGCTCCGCCTACGTCCTGCGGCGGCCCAGGGGCTTCGCCGCCTACCATCTTGCGCCCCATATCCATCAGCATGGATGCTCCGGCGTGACCTGCGCCAAGGGCTTCACCGCTAGCACCAATGAGCGTCGTGATCGTGCTCCGCGGCACATCTATTATCAGTCCCCGCCCTGGGTTTATTACTATCCGTCGTACCACGCACGCGCCAGCGTCATCTGTGAGGCCAGGAGGCACCTCGGCCGCACCGGACCCTATTCCGTCCTCAGGTCCCTGGCCTGAACCGTCACCACTTTCAACCCCCATAATTCTCTAGCTCCCTACTGCTTAGTTTTTAGATGTGAATACCGACATAATCTCATTCAAAATACAGGGGAACGAGACCATTTTCTATAAGAAAACTTACAGACTGGCGCCCGATTTATAAAGCTTTGTGCCGGCCCCGCATAGCAGAATGATAAATGGTACGCGCGACAGGATTCGAACCTACGACCTTCGGCTCCGCAAGCCGACGCTCTATCCAGCTGAGCTACGCGCGCACGTCAGTAACAGGGGTAAGTTTAACACGTTACACCTGTGAATGCCAGCCCCGGTCTGTTAAAATAGACGGTCAAGGAGAGGTGCAGGAGTGGTTGAACTGGCCTGTCTCGAAAACAGGTGTGCCGTTTTCGCGGTACCGAGGGTTCGAATCCCTCCCTCTCCGCCATAGACATTTTGTCATTTTCATGGTATTGTTAAGTTATGAGCATACATAGGCTTGATATTCCTGAAGGTGTGGTGTTACCTACTCAGCCCAGACCCGATGGCCTGGAACTCCTAGTTGCAGATGTATTGACCTCCCACTTTGCGGAGTTGGTTCACTTGGGACAGGGTCAGTACGATGTTACTCCACGGCTTTGGACTGACAATACCCATAGGCATGAACTAACTGTATTTGACAACGGCGAAGGCATGTACCGCATGTATCCTAGGCGTGGAAGTGCAGGTGTCATAAGTGGCTCAGAGGGAGGCATAGCTTCCTTCCATGCCGGCGGAGCCCAGCAGCCCGTAAATGCTGAACAGCCTTTGACTATCATAGCTGGAGGCCATCCGGTAAGCAGGGATCTACGGGTATTCGGCCTGATAGCCTATCTACCGGAAGATCTGGGACTGTAGACCTTATTGAATAAGGCGTGGTCGTTTGCGTTTCCTGGGCTTGTTAGCGATAGGCTGATCGGAGCTTGAGTTATCTCCGGATGTAGTTTCGGCTTGCTCCGCGGGCTCCTGCTCTTGGCTAGGCTCTTCTGACTCTGTGGGCGCTACAGGAGCCTCTGGCTCTGCGCCACCGGGTCTGGCACCCAAAGGCATTATGCTGTCGCCGAAAGGCCGCATGAGACGCTTCCTGGCCTTCAGCAGCGGCATGTGGCTTTCTGGCGCACCATCGGTGTCCACGGGTATGTCCTTGATCTTCTTGGGACCC
>CAZSAN010000111.1:0-2588 GCA_964604985.1 uncultured Candidatus Saccharibacteria bacterium
ACAGGGCCGCGGCCAACCGCAGGCTGGGCATGCAGACAATATTGTTCGTCGACGAGATCCACCGCTTCAACAAGGCCCAGCAGGACGCTTTCCTGCCGTACGTGGAAGACGGCACCATAGTATTGATCGGCGCCACGACCGAAAATCCCAGTTTCGAAGTTATCAATCCCTTGCTCAGCCGCTCGCGTGTGCTGGTATTGGAACCGCTTAATAAAGATGAAATCATTAAAATTATTAAGAAAGCTGCCAAGGCCGAAAAATTAAACCTTAAGAAACTGCCGGCTAAGAGCATAGATCTGCTGGCCGAACTGTCCGGCGGCGATGCTCGCGTAGCGCTGGGTAACCTGGAGCTGGCGGCCCAGCTGGCAGGCAATAGGACCATCACCCCGGAAATGGTGGAGACGGCGGCACAGAGCAAGGTACCTGGCTATGACAAGAAGGGCGAATACCACTACAACGTCATCAGCGCCTTCATCAAATCCATGCGCGGCTCCGACGCCACGGCCGCGCTTTATTACTTGGCGCGCATGCTGCAGGCCGGCGAGGATCCTAAGTTCGTAGCCAGACGTATGGTCGTATTCGCGTCAGAGGACATCGGCCTGGCAGCGCCGGCGGCATTGAACATCGCGGTATCGACCTTCCTGGCCGTGGAGCGGATCGGTCTGCCCGAGGCGCAGTACAACCTGTTCCACTGCGCCGCGGTGCTGGCCAAAGCGCCTAAGTCCCGCGAGGTCGCCGACGCCATGTCCGCCGCCCTGGCCGCCGCCCGGGACCACCCCGACCTGCCGGTGCCGCTGCACCTGCGTAACGCCCCCACCAAGATGATGAAAGACCTGGGCTACGGCAAGGGCACAAAGTGGCAGGCCGGCTTCAGACACCCCAAAGGTTTCCTGCCGGAAGAGCTCAAAGGCACCGACTTTTTTAACGCCTAAGCCGGCCGTGTATACTGGTAGTCATGAAGGCCGGCGATACCGCCATATCCTGCAAAGGGCTCAGCAAAAGATACAAGGGTACTGACATCTATGCCTTGCGCAGTCTGGACCTGGACATAAAGGCCGGCGAAGTCTACGGCTACCTGGGCCCAAACGGCGCCGGCAAGAGCACCACCATACGCACCCTTATGAACTTCATCCAGCCTACGGAGGGTTCGGCCGCGATAATGGGCCTGGACATAGTCAGGGACAGCGTGGAAATAAAGCGCTCCGTGGGTTATCTGTCCAGCGACATGGCCATGTACGACAAGATGACCGGGTACCAGTTCCTGGATTATATGAGCGACCTGCAAGGCAGCGGCGACCGCGCCTACCGCCAGGAACTCATAAAGCGTTTCCAGCCCGAACTTGATAAGAAACTCGGTGATTTATCGCGCGGTAACAAACAGAAGGTCGGTATCATACAAGCTTTCATGCACCAGCCCGATACCCTCATTATGGACGAACCTTCCAGCGGCCTGGACCCGCTCATGCAGGAGGCGTTCTACGACCTGATCAAGGAGTCCGGCCAGCGCGGCGCCGCGGTGTTCATGAGCAGCCATATCCTAAGCGAGGTCCAGCGCATATGCGACCGCGTGGGCATAATACGCAAGGGCAAGCTGATCGTGGAACGCGACATCAACGAGATGGCCAAGGAGGCTGCCCATACGTTCGACATTACGTTCACGGGCAAGCCGCCGCTGGCCAAGCTCAAGAAGCTCAAAGGCGTGGAGGTGTCGACGCACGACGACAACGACGTGCGCGTGCATGTCCATGGGGAGCTAGGCCCCCTGCTGGGTGAACTTTCCAAAGACGGCGTGGTCAAACTGGACGCACGCCAGCTGAACCTCGAAGAGATGTTCATGCGATTTTATAACGACACGCCCGAGGAACAGGCGGAGGAGGAAAGATGAGGCCCATAGTCCGCTGGACGGTATGGCAAAGACGTTGGAGCACTTTCTGGTGGTCATCGTCCGTATTCGGATTCATCTTCCTGACCCTGGCTGTCTACCCCAGCTTCAAGGACGCCGGCAGCGCCCTGGAAAAGAGCTTTTCCAATCTGCCGAAGGCCGCGTTAGGACTGTTCGGAGGCAGCGCGGATTTCTTCTCTCCCATAGGCTACCTTAACAGCCAGATATTCTTCCTGCTACTACCGCTGGTACTGACCATGCTGGCCGTAGCGCTAGGCTCATCGCTCATCGCCCGTGAGGAACAGGACTCCACTCTGGAGACGCTGTTGGCGCGCCCGATCTCGCGCAGCCGCGTGATGACCGCCAAGATCATGGCCGGAATCGTGATACTGGGCATCGTCGCGCTGGTAGGTCTGTTGACCGTCGTCATAGGCGCGCGCATCTACGACCTGGACAGCGTGCCGTCTTCTGCCGTGGCGCTGGCCACGTTCAATAGCTTCCTGCTGGCGCTAGCCACCGGCGGCATCTCGTTCCTGCTGGCCGCTACCGGCCGGGCCCGCGGCGCCGCCATCGGCATAGGAGCCTTCATAGGCCTGGGCGGCTACATCGTAGAATCTCTGGCCAGCACCGTGCACTGGCTGAAA
Source organism: uncultured Candidatus Saccharibacteria bacterium (assembly GCA_964604985.1). Classification (GTDB taxonomy): domain Bacteria; phylum Patescibacteriota; class Saccharimonadia; order Saccharimonadales; family UBA4665; genus CAZSAN01. The sequence continues at coordinate 2,527 of CAZSAN010000111.1, forward strand.
GGGCCAAGCTATTTCTTCCCGTTCCATTATTTCCAGTCCGAAGCCATATTACGCCAGACCTA
>CAZSAN010000112.1:0-8455 GCA_964604985.1 uncultured Candidatus Saccharibacteria bacterium
GGCTTTCACTTGTTCGTCCGAGGGCTTCCGGCCCTTGGTCTGCGCCGCGAGCTCATTGCGCTGGCGGCGTACATCCTCGACCTGCTGCAGCAGCTCGCGGCGCTCCTTGTCGAAACCTAGTAGCTGAGCGATGTCGACTGCATAGCCCTTGGCGGCGGACTTCTTAGCGACTTCCTCGGCATGCTCCCGGATGTACTGGATGTCTAGCATGGGAAGTATTATAAACCGTATTTTGCATCAATCACATATATGGTTTATTATCCTATGACTACGAAGGGTGGATACCAGGAGGTTCTTATGATACACGCTGACTTAGCGTCAGGCATGGAAGTAACCATGGGCGCTGTCAATCTGCGGCCTGCCGGCCATGTGGTAGACCTGGCCGAGGTACCAGGGCATGAAGCCGCACGCGCATATTCCGGAGGCTGGCGCAAGGCTTACTTCAACGCTGGCTTCGATGAAGAAGCTCAGAGCATGTACTCACGCCTAGCTTTATCCGCGCCCTTGGAAGAACTTAAGCCGGGCTTGGCCGATGGGTTGGTAGCCGACGCCGTGCTAAAAGGCGAAGGTGTCGATCCAGCCGCGCTTGATAGGGTAGCCAGTGCGGCCGAGGAAGTACAGCCCGCCCTGTTGGCATGGATAACTGAAAGAAGTGGGGAGATCGACCTGGTACTCTGCGCGGCCGGTACCGCTGAACAGGATTATATGGAATCTAACCCGGCCGCACTCCTAGGCAACCACAGGTTCGACGGCCAGCCCGAGCTGCATGCTTACCATGCATTTGCCATACACAGTCTTCACGAAGCCTTGACCAACACCGGGGCGTACCTGCTTGGCGAAGGCATCAAGGAGCATTACGGCGCGCAGGCTTAAGCGGGGTTACTTAGCCTTCAGGTGATCGATGGTAAGGCGGGTGCGCTTCTTCGCATACTCGCAGAATTCGCAAGGTCCGCCCATTGCGGCAGTGCCGACGGCCGGCATGTCGTCATCGTCCATGCAATCCTTCATGGCCTTTAGGGTGGTCTCTACCCATGAATCACTGCCCTTATAGGGTATGAGCTTGGTCTTGAACTCGACCCGATCGTTGAAGCCGTCCATATCGAAGCGAGCGTTGGTATATACGAAGTATCCCGTATCGCTTACCTTGAAGCCGTTCTGTCGGAGCAGCCATTGGTATACCTCCATCTGGCGCTTGTAACTGATCTGCCAATCGCTGTCTATCGTAACGTCGCTTTGCTTGGCCGTGGCTTTGTAGTCGACCACGATCAGTTCCCCGTCTGCATTCGTCCATACGTCGTCAATCGCTCCGAATACGTGCAGATTGGTAGGCTCGTGCAGCGTGGTCACGCCAGTAAAGTTATAGCGCCATTTATCCAGATCGGCGTGCTGGAACGGTACGACGGCCTCCAGCTTGTTCTCAACCATTATGGGATGCGGCGTACCGGCCTCGCGGTGCTTGTCGAACTCTTTCTTGAACAGCTCGTCTATAGCTTTATTGATGTTGAACGGCGGACTGCTGGGCCGCGTGATCTTCAAACGCGCATCCAACCAGAAACATCGCGGGCACTGCTTGAACAGCTCGATCTTGGACCGGCTGACCTTGTAGGGTTCGCTCTGCCCAGGCCTATAGGGCTGGGACCTCCTTGAATATGCCATTGCCACTATTGTAACAGTTAGCCTTGCGGAACCTGGCCCGGTGGCTGTTGCGACGGTCCGGGCTGCTGGGGCTGTGGCGGCTGTGCCCCGCCAGCGGCTACCGGGTACGAGGATTGCGGTCTGGCCATATATACCGGCTGGGGGTTGGCCGCGTCGGGCACCGATGTACGATAGACCTTGTGCAAGGCATGATGCCTGATCATTACGAAGACGGCGCCGGCTGCAGCTATGAGGGCGACCGCCAGGACGGACACTATAGCGCCCACGGGTACCTGCTGCACGTCCTTGCCGTCGGCTATGGCCTGTTCGGAACCGGATATGTAGCTGGCCACCAGCCGCTGGGCCGGATAAGCCGCCTGCACCTTATCAAAATCCTTCAGGGCCGCGGAATAGTGGCTATGCGAGTAGAGCTCAAGCCCCTTCTCCCACTCATCCTGGGTGGCGCTGGCAGGATCTATGGTCACGCCTTTATCGGCGGCCAGCTGCGTGAAGTCCGCTATGGCTCGTATGTAGCTCTTGGCCGCGTCGCCGCTGTTGCTGTCGGCATAGCGGTAGGTCATCAGGCCTATCACCTTGCCCTCCTGGTCTATGGCCGGACCGCCGCTGCTGCCATGCGAAGCATCGGCGTCAGACTGATAAAGCGTGCCCTTGCCCCCCGCGGCCTGACGGATGGAACTAACTACCCCGTCCGTAACGGTTACGTCCGTCTGCTGGTTGTCAGTAAGCGAGTTGTTCGCATCGCCTGGGAATCCCATTATCACTATGTCCTCGTTCTGGACCACCCGACCGGTCTCGATAGGTATGGCGGGTGCGCCGTTGACGTTGACCTTCAATAGCGCCACATCACTGGCCGAGAAGCCGGCCTTGGGGTTGGCTATGGCCGTGAAGCTATCCTTGGCATTGTAGTTATAGCCGACTATGGTGGCCTGTTTGATGGAACTTGTGTCGCGCTTGAACTGGGCCAGCTGGCCGCTAGTCCTTATGCTTATCAATTTCTTGATGTCGGGCTGGTCCGAGCCCAGCGCTACCAATGTCATATCTCCCTTATCGGCAAAATGCAGGCTGCTATCAGGCAGATCGTAGATCTTGGATATAAGCGCCGCCAAGGCGGCCGGGTCGGATTTGGTCGCCGCTATCTGAGCAGCATTAAGTCCCAGACCCTGCAGATAGCCTTCGAGCACGGCGTCATTGGATATGATAAGGTCTGCCAGCGCGTCTTTGGCCGTATAGACCACCACATGGCCGTTGGTAGCTATATAGCCGGAGGATGTCGCCAGGAAACCGCTGCCGCTGAACGATACGCAGGCGCTTTGGCCTATGGTCTTGCCGTCGACGGTCAATATGCCGCAAACCGTATGGAATATCTGTACTACCGCCGGCGATAACGCGTCCGATAGGTATTTGGCGTCGAGCTTGCCTTTGTCGGAGGACTGCGAAGCGAATACGGTTGAAGCGCCCAGGACGGCCTGGCCAGATGATACGTTCAGGCTGGCGAGCACGTTGGCGAACTCCCCTGGTATGGCCGCGGAACCGGCCAGGCCGTCCAGCTCCACTGCGAAGGCCCTGCCCTTGATCGCACCTGCCCAGACTACGGCATAGCTCTTACCTCCGTGACTGCCGGTGAATTCATATGTGGTCTTCTGTACCGGCACGTTATTAAGGCTGTCTGATACCGCGGACACGATGCGTGAATCTACCTCGCTGCCAGCCTGGGCCGGAAATAGCTTGGCCGCGGCCTGTTCGGGGCTGAGGTCCTGGCCGTCTGGCTGCTTCTGAGCGTCGCTCAACGCCGAAGCATCCGGGTTGACCTTCACTGTGAGCTCGGCAGCAGCCAGACGGCCGCTGACCGCTCCGGGGCGCGCTTTCACTACCACTTCGGTGAGCGGCCTGTTATCTTTGAGCGCGCTGCCCGTCACTGAGGACTGTGCGCCGCCTTCGGTCTGAGTTCCGCTCACATCGAATATCTCAGGCGAGGCTGTTAGCGAGAAACCGTATCCCGAGCGGACTACCGTCGGACTCACGGGAGATGCCTGAGCCTGTGCCGGATCCGGAGCGGACGTCCCGTGGTCGCGGCCGATCGCGAAGCCCAGCTCAAATACACAAGCCAGCACTATCAGCGTAGCTACGATCAGCGATGCTAAGTGATGCACGCGAAACGGTTTACGATGATGCGGGTAAAGCACGAGGGCATCGTGCCGCTTGTGTCTGACTTTCGCCAAGAGGTTCCCCTTAGTTTGATATAGCATAAGCATATCGTCTAAGTACAGACAAAGGCAAGTGTCAGAGTTTTTCTATCATGCGAGGTATGTCGGCCGTACGCTTTGCCAGACCACCAACGCCTTGCGCCTTGAGCTCCGCTTCGCGTGCGAATCCCCAGGTCACGGCTATGACTTCCACGTCCAACGAGTGCGCCGCCATCACGTCGCGCAGTTCATCGCCTATGTAAACGGCCTTGCCCGGCTCTATGCGCTGCTCGCGCAGCAGCCTTCTTAAGGCGGGAGCCTTGCCGAACATGCCTACACCTCCGTAAACATGCTTGAAGTACCTTTCCAGGCCATGATGGCGCAGGAATTTGTTTATATTACGCGTCGTGTTGGTGCTCAGTATGAACATGGTATGCCGCTTAGAATGAAGCTCCTTCAGGACTTCCGGCATGCCGCGGAACGGCTCGACGTTATGCATGGCAGGATTCATCTCTCGCCTTCCCTTGAAGAACAATCCGGGCAGCCTACGCCAAGGTATCCCCAGACTACGGGCTATGCCTGCCATGGAAAGACCGTGCAAGGCAGCCTTCTGATCCCTGTTGAGCGTCTGTCCGGCTTCCCGGCTCAGGAAGGCTACGGCGTAATCGAAAGTGTTGGCTATGGTGCCGTCGAAATCAAAGATTATATCTGCCATATCCAGGCATTATCTCACTTTATAGGTTCGTACGGTATGTGGCACATGCCGCGGCCGGTCCGTTCGGCGTATTTCTGATGATATGCCTCGGCCTCGTAGAACGGACCGGCCGCACCTATGACCGTGACGATCGGTTCCTTGAAATCCTGCTGGCATTCATCCCTGACCTTTTCGGCGACCCGGCGCTGCTCTTCGTCGTGATAAAAGATCGCCGAACGATAACTGTCGCCTATGTCCGGGCCTTGGCGATTGAGCTGCGTGGGATCATGCATGCGGAAGAAATGTCTGCACAGCGTCTCATAATCCACGGTTTTCGCATCGAACTCTATAAGCACGGCTTCGGCATGCCCCGTGGTATGCGTGCAGACTTCCTCGTAGGTAGGATGTTCCGTGCGGCCGCCCGTATAACCGACCGTCGTACCCACGACACCCGGCACCTGATCGAAATAATACTGTACCCCCCAGAAACATCCGGCAGCGAAGGTCGCCTTGGGAAGGTCCTTGCGCGTCATAACGAGTTGATCATCGAGGCTATGACATAGGCCAGCACGACCACTCCGAGAGCGCGCCGGAAATAGTTGGCGCCGCGGAATATCTCCAGCAGCGACCATGCCACCAACGCCACCGCTCCTACCCAGAAGAAGACGTCGCCTATGATACCTCCGAAGAACAGGGACAAGGTAGTAGCTATGGCCCAGGCTATCAGCCACACGTTAGGCATTTGCCATATAACCAGGTGCCCGCTCCGGTCCCTCCAGATCCTATCCCATAATGTCTGCCGGCTTGAGCTCGGGCTGTGGCTATAAGCGTATTGGTCCATTGGCATCCCTCCAGTTTTATCCAGTATACGGCATAGGCCGCGGACATTGAAATATAAGCTCCGCGGCAACAGATATATAGTTAATGATTGTTGAAAAAATGGACCAATACGCTTAAATTGTAAGCAGAGCTAAGTTAAGGAGACTCCTACAAATGAGCGCATTGCGATCACTGGAAGCCAACCTGGATGAGATATTCGTAAAGAACGCGCCGCCGCTGCCATCCAACGCCAAGAAGATAATAGTCGAGTATCTGCCCTACATCAATCTGGTCCTGGGCATACTGACGCTGCTGGCGGCACTGGGCTTGTACAACGCGGCCCATACCGTCAATACTCTTATAGACTATACCAACAGCCTGAACACGGCCTACGGCAGCAAGGTCACGGTCAGTCATCTGACGCTGACCGTATGGCTATCCATAATCTTCCTGATCATCGAAGCGGTGCTATATATAGCATCTTTCTCTGGCACCAAGGCCCGCCGCAAGTCCGGCTGGGACTTGTTGTTCTACGCCCTTCTGGTAAACCTTGTATACGGCATAATCGTCCTGTTCACCGATTACGGCGGCGTGGGACATCTGCTCGGCGCAGTCATAGGCTCCGCCATAGGTTTCTATTTCCTATTCCAAATCCGCGGCAGCTACAGGGCTTCCAAGTCTAAGGCCGCACCTGGCCAAGGCAAGAAGTCCTGACCGTACGCCGCGATACCGACGCGCCCCTATTCTAGTTCGTGTATGCGTTCATGATCCAGGCCGTAATAATGGGCTATCTCGTGCCACAGGGTGTGCTTGATGTCTTCCTTGAGCGCGGCTTCTGAATCAGCGCGGTAGCTGAGCGGCAATTTGAAAAGCGTTATCTTGTCCGGCAGCATGCTCGTCATGCCCTGGCGCTGCGGTAAAGGCGTACCTTCGTACAGGCCCAGCAAGGTCTGATCGCCCCTGAGCTTCAGCTTCTGGCGCTGCTCGGGCGTAGGCTGCTGTTCATACAGTATGGCGACATTCCTGATGTTCTTGGCGTGTTCGCCTGGCAGCTCCCCCAAAGCCTCGTCTATAAGCCTTTGGAACTCTTCGTCGCTCACATCTATCACGTCAAGCCTCCAGCCGCAGGCGCTTCACCAGCCAGTCGCGCGGCAGTATGCTCAGGAACCAGCCCGCCCGCGGACCCGAATCCTGCCCGATCAAGGCTTCATACAGCGTGCTGAAAAGCTCTTTCGGACCCATGCCGGCGCTATCCTTGAAGTCATAGATGGCCTTGTGGAACCAGTCGCCATCAGCATCTTCAGGCGCGCCGGCGACCTTGTCGGCCAGTTCAGCCATGAACCGTTTCTGTGAATCGTTGAAATCCGAGGCATCCACGCTGTCGCGCAAAGAGAACTTCACGTCTGCTGGCGCCTGTTTCTGCAACCAGGCATCTATGAAGCTAAGCTCCGCCTTGATTGTGGCGGCATCTTCGTCCACGGTCGCGGCATGTTCGGTGCGGCGTATGATCTCAAGCGTCCTCTCCACGTCCTTCAAGGCCGCCTGATAGCTCGCCACCAGATGCGAGAACGGCACGCGGCTTACGGTAGGCTTGTCCACACCATGAAGGCAGATGTCAAGCAGCTGCTGGTCTTCGGGCGACTTGTCGGGCTTGTCCAGCAGCTCGCCGAATTCATCGACCAGCCGCATAAGCGTAGGCCCTTCATCGAAGAAAAGCTGTTTATCCGGAGGGTAACGCAGTATGAAGAACCAGACTACCTCTGCCGGCAGCATCTCCAGCAGTTCCGAGGCCATCACCGTGTCCCCGGCGCTCTTGCTCATCTTCTTCGTCTGGCCAGTGCGGTTGATGAAATTATATGGCAAGGGCACGGGCGCTTCTGATCCGTAGATTTCTTTCACCAGCACGGCTCCCGTGTCATATGAGCCGCCCTTGGTGGCGTGGTCGCGGCCGAACGGCTCGGCGTCCACGCCGAGCAGCCACCACCTGGCAGGCCAATCGATGCGCCAGTTCAACTTGACCTCGCCGTGGGCATAACCGGTGCTGCGTTCGCGGCCTTCGCTGTCTTTGAACACCAAGGTCTTATCAGCGGTGTCTATGCTTACGAAAGGCCTGTTCTTCAGATAGCCGTCTTCGACCACCTGTATGGGCGACCAATGATCATCGACCTGGTGCCCGGAGATATTTTCCAATATGTCCTTGATCTTGTCCTTCTGCCCCACGGCTTTCTCTATGGCTTCCACGAAGAAGCCCTGCCGATACTTCTCATGCGCGCGCATGATTTCCATGTCCAGGTGCATCTTTTCCGCAGCTAAGAGCAGATCCCTAACGTAATAATCGGCATACGATCCGTCAGATCCATCCGGAGCCGGTACGTCGCAGAGCGGCTTCCCCAGGTATTGTTTGAAGTCTTCCGGCAAGCCGGCCGGGACTTTCCTGAACACGTCCAGGTCATCGACCACATGCACGTGCCGTGCTTGCCGGCCGCGCCGTCTGGCTTCGTAGGCTATGGCCTCGGCCGTCAGGACTTCGCGCAATGTGCCCAGATGATAGGAGCCAGACGGCGAGACCCCGGACGATACCACAAGCTCGCCCTTCGGGCGCCGCTTCTCCAGCTCATCGACTACTCTATTCAACCACTGCATGACCCATCAAGTATAACCCAGGCCTATTCGTCCATGCCAAATAGTTCCAGCCAGGCGTTTTCCAGAGTCTCGTCCCCGGACGTCCTTCGGCTGACTTAACTGATGCTGGCGATCTTGTAAGCGTGAGTTTCGGTAGGGGTGTTGATCTCTACGGTATCGCCCACTTTCTTGCCTAGCATGGCTTGGCCTATGGGTGATTCATCGGATATCTTGCCGCTCAAAGGGTCGGCTTCCACGGTGCCCACGACCTGGAATTCCTTGGCCTTGCCGGCTCCGCCCTTCAACGTGACGGTGGACCCGATCTGGACCTTGCTGTCGCCGCGGGGCTTGCGGATGATCTCGGCGTTCTGGATTATATTCTCAAGCTCGGAGATACGCGTCTCGTTACGCTCTTGATCGGCGCGGGCCGACTGGTATTCGGCGTTCTCTGTCAGGTCGCCCTGCTCGCGGGCGCTCTTGA
>CAZSAN010000113.1:0-1788 GCA_964604985.1 uncultured Candidatus Saccharibacteria bacterium
AATTATGGGGCATATACTCCCAGCTACGTGTAGATGGATCTTTCAAGGCTGTCCGGGGCAAATCTACCAAAACGGACAGCAAGGTCATAGACAAGGAGCTGTTCATCGTCATAACGGCAGAGGGCGGTTTCAGCGGTGACATCGATCAGAAATTGATCCGCCTGGTGCTGCAGAATTATGACCGGTCCAAGAACGACGTGATAGTCATAGGCCATCATGGAGCTTTGCAGCTCTCCCAAAGCCAGGTGCCTTACAACAAATACTTCAAGATGCCGGTTAAGGACCGCAACATAAACGTAATGCCCATAATCGCGGAAGTCCAGAAATACCGCTCCACCAAGGTCTTCTACCAGGAATATGTATCGCTGATGGTCCAGGACGTGAAATACATAGAGCTATCCACCGCTGTCAAGGCCAAGGGCGACGCCAGCGACAGATCCACTGACATAATCAATGAGGAGACCTATATATTCGAGCCCAGCGTCTATGCCGTGGCGGCGCACCTGGAGCGGTCCATGATGCAGATAGCAATAAGTCAGGTGATATTGGAATCCAAACTGGCACAATATGCTTCGCGGTTCCGCGCCATGACAGCTTCGCGGCAACGCGCGGATGAAAGCCGTAGCGAGCTGCATCTCCAATACAACAGGGCCAACCGCGGCGTGAAGGATGAGCGCCTCAAAGAGATCATAAACGGTTTGAAGAAAAGCCGGGCGGGAGCGAGGTCATAGGCCATGGCGGGCACGGTACTCAGCATCAAGGATTTCGTGGTAAGGGTAGGGTTCGACGAGGATGCTCCTCAGATCAACGAACTGGTAGTAGTCCAGAACGGTCACGATACGCAATTGATCGTGGATCACATCGAATCGGGCGGTGTCGCCTTCTGCTTGAATATCAGGGGAGATCTTCGCCTTACGAAGGGCATGCACGTGGAGCGTAGCCATAAAGGCATAGAAATACCTATAGGCGACCGGACCATAGGCCGCATATTGAACGCTTTGGGTGATCCCATAGACGGCTTGGAGGCTATCAGCGGCGACGATGTGCCATACAAGGATATCCTTAAGCTACCACCCCGTAACACCGACTTCTCGGTCGTAAAGCCGGAGATCCTGGAAACAGGTATAAAGGTGGTTGATTTCTTCACACCCTTCGTCAAAGGCCGCAAGACCGGCATCATCGGCGGTGCCGGCGTAGGAAAGACCGTGCTCACCATGGAGATGATACATAACGTTGCGCAATCGGGAGCGGGACTATCCTTCTTCTCCGGTATAGGTGAGCGTATACGCGAAGGCCATGAACTTTACCAGACCTTCAAAGATAATGACCTGCTGGGTAATACGTGCATGTTCTTCGCGCAGATGAATGAGAACCCGGTGCAAAGGTCCATGGTCGGCATTTCCGCCACGGCGGCTGCCGAGTATTTCCGGGATGAGCAGAAAAAGGACATCCTGTTCTTCGCGGATAATATGTATCGCTACGTACAGGCCCGTAACGAGCTGTCTACCATCTTGGATCAGATTCCCAACGAGGGAGGGTATGAGCCGACCATCTTCTCGGATGTCAAGACGCTGCAGGATCGACTGAGCTCCAATGAGAACGGTTCCATAACCTCTGTACAGACCATATATGTCCCGGCAGATGACGTATCGGACCCAGCCGTACAGTTCATCCAGCACGAGATGGATTCGGTCATCGTCCTGAGCCGCCGGGTGGCCGAACAGGGCATACGTCCAGCCGTCGATCTGGGCAGGACCAGTTCCTCATTGCTTACGCCCGAGATAGTGG
>CAZSAN010000114.1:0-3607 GCA_964604985.1 uncultured Candidatus Saccharibacteria bacterium
TATTGAAGGTCCAACAGGCCATCGGCCTGAGGTGACCGTGGATAGTTCCGAGACCGCTAGGGCCGAGCGCCTGGACCAGTACGTGGTGCGGGCCAAGCCTGTTCTGAGCAGAAGCTCGGCGGCTAAGCTGATAGATGGCGGCAAGGTGTCCGTGAACGGCAGCATCCAGACGAAGGCCGGATACAGGGTCAGGCCTGATGACGATGTGGCCATAGACTACGATGAATCGACGGAAGCGGCCATACCGGTGATTGAATTACCGGTGATTTACGAAGACGATGATTGCGTCGTCATCAATAAACCGGAGGGCGTGCTTACCCACAGCAAAGGAGCTTTCAATCCGGAGGCCACCGTGGCTACGTGGTTGGCAGGGCGTACCCATGGCATGGAAGGCGAGCGCGCAGGCATAGTGCATAGGCTGGACCGCGCTACTTCGGGGGTGATGATATGCGCGAAATCACCGGAAGCCCTGGCGTGGTTGCAGAAACAGTTTTCGCAGCGTAAGTCACGAAAGACATACATAGCCATCGTCACTGGCGCCATGGACCGTCCCGAAGCTGTGATCGACGTGCCCATAGAGCGTAACCCCAAGAAGCCCCAGACTTTCCGTGCAGGGAGCAATGGCAAACCCGCCATGACGGCTTATGAGGTCATAGGTACGGCCGAGGGGCTGAGTATGCTTAGGCTGAAGCCGGAGACAGGACGTACCCATCAGCTCCGCGTGCATCTGGCGCATTTAGGACACCCCATATTAGGCGATACTCTTTACGGCGGCCGTGCCGCGGAGCGCATGTACCTGCATGCGCTGAGCCTGGGGGTTACACTGCCTGATCGGGAACGCAAATTTTTCGAAGCGCCCCTGCCGCCGGCGTTCAATGAGGTGATGGGCTTATGAAGGACCTGGTACTGAACCGGATGACGCGCAGCCGTATCGAGTCTTTCGCAGCTTCTCCGTCCCACGCGCTCATACTCGTCGGCCCCGCGGGCAGCGGTAAACGCACCTTGGCCGAACGCCTTGCCGAAACGGTCTTAGGCTTGCATGCCGGCGCTTTCGCCGGCCATCCCTATAGCCTATCCATAGCTGCCGAAGAACCGGGCAGGACCATAGGTATAGAGGCCGTACGTCAGCTTGAAAAGTTCTTAGCACTGAAGGTGCCGGGCAGTTCGGCCTATGACAGGGCCGTCATAATAGAGGATGCCCAAGTGATGACGCTGGAGGCGCAGAACGCGCTGTTGAAGCTTCTGGAAGAACCGCCCGCGGGGACACTGCTGGTACTTACTGCCAATAATGAGCAGGCCGTGTTACCGACCATACGGTCGAGGGCGCAGTCGATAACGGTCGACCGCCTGGATGGGCAGGCGCTGCAGAAGCATTTCAGTGAAAGCGCAGGCGGTATCGATCCAGCCCGCGCCTATGCCATAAGCGGCGGTCTGCCAGGCTTGATGAGCGCGCTGCTTAATGATGATGAACATCCGTTGCTCCAAGCTACCGAGCAGGCCCGCCAGCTGCTCAGCCAGACGCCGTATGAACGGCTCTCCGCAGTGGACGGCCTGGCCAAACAACGCCAATTAGCCATGGATACGGCACTTATGATCCAGCAGATGGCCCACGTCAGTCTGCAGAAGTCCTCTGGCAAGGCCGCCCTCAGGTGGCGATCGGTCATGCAGGCCGGATATGAGGCGCACGAGGCCTTGGCAGCCAACGCGCAGCCCAAATTGGTGCTGACAAAACTTATGCTTAGCCTTTAAGGCCTTATGTTATACTGGGTTCATTGAGATGGTAGAGCTGCTTATAATAGCCGTGTTCGCTTTCCTGGCGTACCATAACGCCGTCATCCAGGACGACGAATTCGCCAACGTCTCGCGCAAAGTGGGGGACCGTCTGGGCAAGCTGTGGGATATCGCGCATCAGGGTATGCGCGAAAACCGCTTCCTTCGGGCCGAGAAAGCTTTGCTCACCATTCTGAAGATCGACGAGAAGAACGCGGCCGCTTACAACCGCCTGGGCATCCTCTATGCCAAACAGAAGGAATACCGAGATGCGATCGATTGCTTCGAGATAGCATCGTCCATAGAGTCCACTCCTTCGAGCCTGCACAACCTGGGACTTATATATTACGAAACCGAAAATTACGAGAAGGCCGCTGTAGCTTTCGAACAGGCGCTCAAGCTTGAGGATAATCTGGCGGCGCGCCACGTGGCTTACGCCAAGGTCCAGGAAAAACTCGGCAACGACAAACTGATGTTCCAGGAGCTGGAAAAGGCGGCGGAGCTCGAGCCTAACAAAGAGACCTACACGCTACTGCTCAAGGCGTACAAGAGTCATGGCATGAGCGAAGAGGCCGACCTGGTAGATGATAAGCTCAAGAAACTGATCGTACCCGCCGGCCGCGCCAAACGCATCCTGCGTCCGCGCCGTGTAGTAGTGTGACGCTTAGGCTTATTGTGTAGCTTCGGCTTCCACGGGCGGCATGGCTATGGCCAGCTCTCGTTCTATCGTGCGCGTGCGTTCATCCGTACACAGTCGGAACGACGGCGATCCGCCGTAAGTGGGAGAAGCTGTATCCAAGGAGAGGCCGTTGATACCTTCTACTGCCACGTGGAGCCTGTGAGCCTCGTGCTTCATGATGTCCGATCTTTCCAGCGCCTCATAGAAACCGTCGGTGAATTCAGGTATTATCAGCCAATTGGGGTCGTCGGACGGCTCAAATCCTATGTTAGTGAAAATGCCCGTATAATCGCATCGGCTGCGCGAACGACCCATGGTTGATAATCGCAATGCGCCTTGCGTCGTCAGGGCCAGGGCATGGTCCGGTTCCAGCTCTCTCATGAAGTAGAGCCCCACCAGGCCCAGCAGCCGCTGCGGCATGATGCGATGCCTGCGCCTGAACTCCGTGAACGTCTGCTGCTTAGCTATATCGCCGCTCTTGGTTCCGCTGCCCGTGCGGATGAAGCGGGCGCTCGTAGTCTCACCTTCCTGTACGGTGTCGACTCCAGCCCTCCACAGCTCCTTATACTTGGGGGGCCGGCCATCTCTCTCTTCTACCACTCCTAGGCCTATATCCACGGAAAAGGTGCCCGCGCCCGATCCGCCTCTTATTCTAAGTCTGTAATCTTCGTCTATGGGCACGTCCCATGATTTAAGCCGCTCTCTGCGGCGCACGTAGTTAGTAGCAGCGAAGACGTCATCGCCGAACCTCTCCCGCATGAACCTCATGTTGCGCAAGGCGGACGCGACCGTATCCTGGGCGCTATAAGCCTCGTATACGTCCGGTATGCGCGGGACTGATGCATAGCGGAAGGGATGAGCTTTGTATATAGGCAGCGCTTGCTCGTAATCCGCCACCTCTCCCACCAGGGCTCGGACAGCCTCTTCTTCTATATTGCCCGGGGCGGTGCCAAGGGCGACCTTCATGAAACCCTTCAACCCGCCGCTCACCAAAGGATGCAGGGAACCGTCACCGGGAAGGAATCGATCGGCTTCAAACTCATTGACGTTCTGGTGCGTGACGCCGCGCTCAACGCTAGGCATGACTAACTATTATTACAACAAAACTACAAAAATGCAATGATAATGGTGCAGGGTGTAGGATTCGAACCTACGAAG
>CAZSAN010000115.1:0-4871 GCA_964604985.1 uncultured Candidatus Saccharibacteria bacterium
AAGGATTTCTGCCTGTACGTGGACGAGTTCCAGAACTTCTCGACGGATAGCTTCGCCACGATCATGTCAGAAGCGCGTAAATACCACCTGAACCTTATAGTCGCCAACCAGTTCACCACGCAGCTGACGCAAGAGATACGCGATGCCGTATTCGGTAACATGGGCACCATAGTGGCTTTCCGCATAGGTCAGAACGACGTTGAGTCGCTGAGCCAGTATTTCCAGCCTACGTTCGACGGCGATGACCTGCTGAGGGTACCGAACTACAACACCATAGTCCGTACGCTCATAGGGGGTGTGCCTACGCAGCCTTTCAGCATGGTGACGCTGCCGCCGCTCGGTACGCCCAATCCGCGCCTGTTCCAGGCTCTGAAGCAGCTTAGCGCTGCCAAATACGGCCGGCCCAAGGCAGAGGTAGAGAAAGAGATCAACGAGCGTATGAAGACTATCGCTCCGGCCGGCGGGCGTCTGCCGGCCGGCCGCGCCGGGGCAGCGGGCGGCTTACCGCCTGCAGCTGGAAAGCCCGCCGCCGCCCCCCGGCCTGGCCAGGGTTCTTTCCTGGACGAATGGCTGCATAAGCGGGGAACGGCCGGTGCGGCAAGGCCTGCGGCGGCTCCGGCTACCCAACCCGCCGCCGCGCCGCAGCCGGCTGCTCCCGCTGCCCCGGCGGCTTACACGCAGCAGCCTGCACCGGCCCAGCCCCGGACGCCATCCATCAACAAGGATCATCACCACACAATGCTAACGGAGCCGCCGGCCTATCAGCGGCCCTCGGCTCCCGCCGCCGCGCCGCAGCAGCAGCCTGCACCCGCTGCTCCCCCAGTACCTCAGCCGCAGCAGCCTGCACCCGTTCAGGCCCCGGACCAGAAGGCCAGGAACATATCCAGCGATCAGTTGGAGGAGGGCGAAGTGCACAAGATAGCGGCCGAGCTCAAGCAGCAGCTGGATACGCCGGACTCGCCTAAGCCTCCAGAGCAGGAAGCTTTGCCCAAACTCAAGAAACGGCCCAAACCCAAGACCGAAGACACGATAAACCTTGAGCCTGGAAAGGATGACACCATCTTCATAGGACGTGACGGAGATTTCCATGCCGCATCGGAAGTCAAAAAAGGCGATGGTGCTGATAAGGCTAGTGGGGGCGATACCAAGTAAGCGCGTTTCAGCGGCTTGCGCGGTGCCCGGAACGCTTTGAACGGCCGCTAAGTGCGTGTATAAGCAGCTCCAATGCGACACCTACCACGAACCCACCTACGAACAGACCTATGAATACGAAGTAGCTGTAAGCCATGCCAGTGCTCTTTGCCAGGTATAAGTAAGCGGAGGTGCCTAGGAAGGCCACCAGACCGCCGCCCAGAAGGCCTGAGGGACGGCTTACCGTCTTGCCGGCAGGCTCGCTGACGGCCCGTACGACCGGTTGATGTATGACCTTGCTGAGAGTGCGGCCCGGCACGCTCAGACCGCGCCTTATTGATACCAGCTGGCGATCCAGCGTGGACTTGCGCAGTTCACGGCTGACATAGCGGGTGCCGGCCGGCCGGGCCGCCTTTCTGATTCCTGTAGCTCTTCCAGCGGGTTGTTATTCGCGGCCTCCTCGGCTTCCTGGACATTGTCGCGAGCCTCTTCCAGCATCTTGGCCGGGTCCTGTTCGCCCCTCCTGAGCGGCTTGGCCTGCTCTGCCGTGGGCAGCAAGCGCTCAGGATCGTCCTGGCGCGGCGCCTCATGGCTTTCCGGGCCCGTATTAAGCTTCTCAAACATCATCCACCCCCTAACCCGCGTTATTTTCCTGCAGTGCCAGTTCGCTTTCCTTGGCCAGGAGCCGGGACCGGCCGTAGAAGTAGCCAGCTATGACTACCACCAGGCTGCCTATGAACAGGCTTGTGCCTGGTCCCGTGTTAGGCAGGGTGGCTGCGGCTGTCTCCACCTTCTTGGTGGTACCGGCCGGTACATGTATGTTCACGGTGTTGCCATAGACGTTGGTCATGATGAGGTCGTAGTGATTGGGATCGTCCTTGCCTACGGGTGTCTGTGGAATCGGATTCTTGACTTTGACAGTAACCTGTACCGTGACAGTCTTGCCCACGCCTATATCGACGGCAGGCCATGTGGCCGTGTGATCGCTCCCCATGGTGCCGCCGTGCAGGTCGGTCACCTCGGCGTACACCATCACATCGTCCAGACTCTCCTGGAAGATGTAACCGGGAACTTCGGCCTTTCCATCGTTCTTGGCATACAGGGTATAGGTTATGACGTCGCCCGGATTGGCCGTGTGGCCGTTGGCATCAGCTATACCAGCCGTCACATCGCTGGCCGTCTTGTGCACTACCACGCAGGCCGCTGCATCCGTACTGTTGGCGCTGGCGTCGCAAGGCTTGCAAGACGGGTTATCCGCCGTGATGGAGCTGTCGTATTGGCATGGCGTAGGAGTCGGTGTGGGTGTAGGAGTCGGTGTCGGGGTTGGAGTTGGCGTAGGGGTAGGCGTGGGCGTCGCGGGCTTCGGTTTTGGCTTCGGCTTAGGTTTCGCCGGAGCCACGGGCTGGGTGCCGCCCACCGTCTCGTTGACCGGTGCGGGCGCGGGCTTGCCCTCTGCGACCAGGTTGCCGCAGTCGAACAGCAGCCAGTATGCTCTGCCGTCCTTGCTAGTCACCCTGAGCGCTTGATAAGTGCTATAGCTTTGACCGCTGTCGAAACTTCTAAGGAGCCTGACATAAAGCGTGCCCGCACCGGGTATGTTGACGGGTGATTCGTTCGTAGCCTTACCGGTGCTCGGGTTGTGCTGTCCATACGATGTGTGGCCCATTGAGTACAGCTTGCCGTCGTGGGAGTTGGCTCCCAGGTTCACGACATGACTCTTGTTAGGGTCATTAAGGTCGCCGCAATAGATGCCGTAATAATTGAGTATGGTCTTGTAGTCCCGTACGTTGTTGTGACATTTGGCTGCCGCGTCGGCGGGCGAGCTGAAGCCGTCGCTCAGCATATTGTTATAAGGAGAGGCCGAGGTTGACTTGGGCGGACTCAGCACCGCGAAGAACTGCACCATGAAAGCCAGTACTATGAAGACCATGCCCGTACGACGTATGGAAGTTTCCTGCCGCATACGCCGGCTATAGAAGGCGACCTGTCGCCCCAGGCCGGGGTTGTAGGGTAGTGCGGTTAGTAGTTTTTCAAACATTTTTATTTCCGTTAGCCTACCTAGCACTTAAACACAAACCATATATTTCCACAAGAGGTTTTGCACAGCCACAACCTGGGGCGCGAACTTGATGGAAGGTGGTGAATCGTCTATACTATATGGCAGTGGGACAAAAGTAAGACTCTAAACGCAAGCTGAGGTGAAACCGATAGTGGCTGAGGGTAAGGCTAAAAAGACAAAGTATTCCGCCGAACAGATAACCGTGCTGGAGGGCTTGGAACCGGTCCGCAAGCGGCCCGGTATGTACATAGGCGGTACCGGTATAGAAGGCCTGCACCACCTAGTGTGGGAGCTGGTCGATAACGGTATCGACGAAGCTCTGGCCGGCCATGCCACCCAGGTATCGGTCAAGTTGCTCGCCGACGGCGGCGTTACCGTCATAGACAATGGCCGGGGTATCCCGACGGATATCCATCCTAAGACCAAGAAGAGCACGGTCGAGACCGTACTGACCGTGTTGCATGCTGGAGGCAAATTCGGCGGCGGCGGTTACAAGGTGTCCGGCGGCTTGCACGGCGTGGGTTCCAGCGTGGTCAACGCGCTATCCAGGAAATTAGTGATCGACGTTTACCGTGACGGCAAGATCCATCACCAGGAGTACGCTGGCGGCGTGCCGCAAGGCGACCTCAAGGTGGCTGGCAAGACCGACAGAACCGGTACCGAGATCACCTTTTATCCCGATGATACGATTTTCGAAGCCACAGCTTTCAATTATGACGCCATCCTCGACCGATTGCGGCACGCCGCCTATCTGACGAAGGGCATACACACATCCATCGAGGACGAAGCCAGCGGCAAGCGCTATGGCTTTTACTTCGAGGGAGGCATCCAGAGCTACGTCAAGCATCTGAACGTAGGCAAAGAGGTCGTAGACGAGGACATCTTCTATGTAGACAAGACCGTCCAGGACACCCAGGTAGAGATATCGTTGCAGTACACGGATGCCTACACCGAGATCATAAAATCGTTCGCTAACAATGTGCTCAACCCGGAGGGCGGCACTCATCTGACCGGCTTCCGCGCGGCCCTGACCAGGGTCATCAATGATTATGCTCGTAAGAACGGCCTGCTCAAGGAAAAGGAAGACAACCTGACCGGCGAGGACACCCGCGAGGGCCTGACCTGCATAATACTGGTCAAGCTGCCCGACCCCCAGTTCGAAGGTCAGACCAAGAACAAGCTGGGGAATCCAGAGGTCCGCGGTTATGTGGAGACGGTCATGAACGAGCACTTCGCCTATTATCTGGAGGAGCATCCTGCCGTCGCCCGCAAGATAGTAGGCAAGGCGCTGCTGGCCGCCCGCGCCCGCAAGGCCGCCCGCGCCGCCCGTGACAACATACTGCGCAAGGGCATTCTGGAGGGCGCCAGCATGCCGGGCAAGCTGGCGGACTGCTCCAATAAGGACCCCAAGGACTCAGAGATTTATCTGGTAGAGGGCGACAGCGCGGGCGGTTCAGCCAAATCCGGACGCGACAGCAAGAGTCAGGCCATACTGCCGCTGCGCGGCAAGGTCCTGAATGTCGAGCGTGCCCGTCTGGACAAGATGCTGGCCAATAACGAGATAGTCAGCCTGATCAAGGCTCTGGGCGTAGGCATAGAGGAGTCTTTCGATCCTGCAGGCCTGCGCTATGACCGGATCATAATAATGACCGACGCTGATGTCGACGGCAGCCACATATCG
>CAZSAN010000116.1:0-3505 GCA_964604985.1 uncultured Candidatus Saccharibacteria bacterium
GTCTCCTGCGCTCTGGAGCTCTCAGCCTGCCTGTAAGCATGTTCAACCTTTTCTATGAGCCATTTCTCTTCCGACTGTGCGATCTGGTTCGATGTGATACGGGACGTGCAGCCATCTACCGGTTTGACCGGCTCAAGCGAACGTGCAGAGTTATCGCGTTTGCGCAGATGCCCCCGTTTTATCAGATTGTTCACGTGTAGGGCGACCGTGGCCACGGAGGTGTAATGGAGCCCTGCCATGATTTCCCGGTAACTCGGGCTATAGCCATGTTCCGCTATGAAAGACTCTATGAAACCTAGCAGTTCCTTCTGTTTCTTGGTCGGACGTATGGGCTTAGGGCTTTGCCGATCATCCGTTTGCTTTTCGTTCATAAGCTACATTATGCCACGGTGCGCGGTACAGAGTGATATCGCTAGGACTGCTTCTTTTCCGGGAAGACCCAGTATTTGTACCACAACCAGCTCCAGATACTGAAGAAGCCGGCCGATATGAAGAAACCTATATATGGTGTGACGCCTACGGCGTTCAGGCCCCAGATTATGAGGTAATCCAGCACGAAGCCTACGCTTTCTATGAATACGTACCGGCCTGCGTGCTGCATCTCGCTCAGGTGCACGCGGTCTGAAAAAGCCCACAGTCTTTGGACCAGATAATTCAATGTCCAGCCTATAACGTCGGCCAGGATCTTCGATGGCAGCCAATCCCACTTAAGCAGCGAGTAGCAGATGGCGAATACGGCGTAGCCGATCCAGAAATACAGAGTGCCGCCGGCCATGTATTTGGCGAAACGGACCATGGCTAGGACTCCGGCGGTTTTTCGGATTTGGCAGCTTGCGTCTTGCGATCAGGCGCCATGGCCACGCCTGCCAGGCCCCACCATACGTAGGCCAGGGTGTCATCCGCCCATGCGTGCGATAGCAGATTGATGAACGTCAGGCCTATGAGGCTGGCGAACAGGCTGAGCGCCAGCGGGTCGGCGCGCCTTATCCATAGCAGGTAGCCTACGCCTACGTTGATCAGGGCGAACAGTCCGAAGCCCAGCCAGCCGGTCTCCTGGCTGATCTGTACGAAATAGTTCTCTGCGATACGCGTCGGATGCCCGGTATTATAGATACTGGCCGGACCGGCCGTGCCCGGTCCCTTGCCTAGCGGATAATCCCAGACTTCGCCCAGGTTGGTCTTGAGCGCGGACAGATGGTTTTCGTCGGACGTCGTCTTGACCGCCGAATGGGTCTGGGTGTGGAAGATGAAATTCTCGAAGCGCGGATTGCGGTGGAAGGCTATCGTCGTGATCACGGCAGCCGCTACGACAACGCCTATGATCCCTAGGGTTACCAGACGCGAAGGTCTGGTCCGTACACTTACCGCTAGGATCAACGCCAGGCTGATCAGCGCGCCTATCCAAGCGCTGCGCGAGAAACTGAAGAACAGGACCACCAGTGAAGCAGCTAAGAAAATGGCTTGCAACCAGGTGCGGCGTTTGGGATTAAGCAAGAGCACCGCCAATAGGCTGATGGGTATGAGCAGATAGGCGCCCAAGGGATTGGCGCCACGCAGGGTCGAAGCTATGCGTACGTAGTGGCTGTTATGGTTTATGGTGTCGAACGGTTGGATGGTGGCCGGACCGTACCCGAAATGCCTTAGAAAATCGTGGGGCAGAAAGAATATCTGCAGCAGGCCGAAAGCTACCACGCCCATGGCCGGCCAATAAACGGCCCACTGCCAATGCGAGCGCAGACGCGACATGCGCAGCGCTACCGCCCACGTCACCAGGAAGAATACCAAGTAGCGCAGATTGACTATCAGGCCATAGCCCAGGGCCTTTGCGGTAACATCATGCTGGTTCAGGGCAAGCAGGCCCCAGACCACGTTCAACAGCATATATATCAATATCAGCCACACCAGGCGGCGGGATAATGTGTGGGTCCGTATCTTGCTATCCGTAAGCATCAGGTAGAGCACGCCTACGGCGCTTACTACCAGCAGTACCTCTTTCCAAAGACGGAAGGACGTGTAGTGGCCGAATATGCTAGAGCCCCATACCGTCAAAAGGGCGTGGAAAGGCATCAGGAACAGTATCAGTATGGTCATGACGCTGACCCAGGACAGGACCGTATACTTGAGCGCCGATGTTTTCATAATGCTACAATTGGAGGAAGCTCCCCATGAAGAACAATGCTTCGGTTATTTACAATTTCGCACTTATTATTGGCGACGCTTCTGCGATCACCCTTGCTTTCAGTATAGCGTACATACTGCGCGTGACCATAAGCCATGCGCCCATAAGCGCTCAGGTCCATGCCCACACCTACCTGGCGATAATAGTAAGCTTGCTGCCATTCTGGATACTGATATTCGGGCTGCTCGGGCTGTACAATGCCCGATATTATGACAAGCGTTTCAGCGAGCTAGGTCGGCTGTTCGTGGGTTGTTTCGTGGGCATCATGTTCATCATCAGCTACGCCTATATAGCCGACATCGTGGTTTTCCCGGCCCGTCTGGTGACACTCTACAGCTTCCTGCTGGCGTTCTTCTTTGTGCTTTCGGAACGCACGCTGGCCCGCGGCATCCGGCGACAGCTATTCAGCTACGGCCATGGCATCAATAACGTTCTGCTTGTAGGAGACAACCGTACCACCCAACGCCTTATCGACGCTTTCAGCGACACAGCCGTCACCGGCTACAGAATAGTAGGCGTGGTGGGCGGCGTCCGCCATAAATTCAAGCATCATTATGATTCGTACCGCGAATACGGAAGTTTCGGTGAAGCTATCAAAAAACTTAAGGGTAGTCCGGTGCATACGATAATACAGACCGAGCTCTATACCGCCGGACCGGACAATGATGAAGTGCTGACCTACGCCCAGGAGAATCATTCCGCCTACCGCTTCGTCCCAGGTAACGCAGAATTGTTCGTAGGCAACATAGAGGTCGATCTGTTCCATACCATACCGTTCATAGCCGTGCATCAGACCGCTCTAATAGGCTGGGGCCGCGTAGTCAAGCGGCTGACAGATCTGATATTGGGCGGCTTATTCTTACTGGTAACATTGCCCTTCGCCGTCGTCATAGCCATGGCCATCAAATTGTCGGACGGCGGGCCTGTATTCTTCCGTCAGACCAGGCTGAGCCGTTTCAATACCCCGATACGCATCTTCAAGTTCCGCACCCATCGTACCGAGTATAGCGGTATGGAGCCGGAGGATGCCTTCCGCAAGATGGGCCGCCCGGAGCTCATCAAGGAATACCGCGACAACGGCGACCGGCTGGCTCAGGATCCGCGCACCACGCGCGTGGGCCGTTTCCTGCGGCGCACCAGCCTTGACGAGATACCCCAGCTCATAAACGTCATACGGGGCGATCTGAGCCTGGTCGGCCCACGCGCCCTCGTACCCTATGAACTAGAGAAATCGGCCCAGAAGAACCTGATACTCAGCGTCAAGTCGGGCATGACGGGCTTGGCTCAGATCTCCGGCGTCAGCGACCTGAGTTTCGAGGAACGGCG
>CAZSAN010000117.1:0-1521 GCA_964604985.1 uncultured Candidatus Saccharibacteria bacterium
CGCCAAATGCCCCGACAATCCACTCATTCATCCACCCCTTCAAAGGGCGAGGTTTGAGCGCACCGTCAAAGATCACTTTGAGCGGCCAAGGCTCAAGCAGGTTTGCGATTCCACCGCCGACTACCGCGATCAGGCCAAGGAAGATCAGCCTTGAATGAGGCCGCAGCAGATCTCGCATGCCCAAGGATTTCACCCGGCAGCCCTCCGGTTCGTGCAGAATTGCAGCTTCCGCCGCTACGGCGTCAATCCCAGTACGCTCTACGACCTCCCTGGGGGTTCTACTAACCAAGCTGTAAGTTGCACGTGGGCTGCCAAAGCTTCGGGCGGCTTAGGCCCGGCGGATCACGACAGAACGCGCTCGAAGGCTTCGATGATCTCCGCCTCGTCCCGCTCGCTCAGGCAGGATGGGATCGGCAGGAGGATGCTGCGCTCGAACAAGCTATCGGCCGTGGGGCAGGCGCCCCGCGCGTAGTTGCGCGCCAGGCCCTGGTTCTCCGCGAGCTCCCACGGGAAGCCTCGTCCATCCACGCTGGTGCGGCGCACCAGGCTGACAATGTTGTAGTAGAGGTGCAGCCCCCAGTCAGTCATCAGGACGTCTGAGATTCCTTGCGGCCCCGTCACGATGCCCTGCGCCCGCAGCTTTTCGTTCACTTCCCTCGCCAGCCCGGGATCGCTGTAAGTGGTGATGAGGAAGCATCCGGTGTCTCCGGCAGGATCGAGAATGCGGCGCAGCCGTACTTGCGGATACCTGGCCAGAGCCGCACGGATGCGGTACTTGCTGCGGCGCATGGCGCCCGTGATGGCGTCCAGTTTCCCCAGTTGCACGCGCAGGACGGCCGCCCGCAATTCATCCATACGGCAGCCCTTTCCCCAAAGGCACAGGTCGGCCTGGCTGAAGGCCAGGCGGCCGGCCTCGTCGCGTGCGTAGCCCAGGTCGTGGCAGGCGAACGCACGGGAGTACAGGTGGGAATCGTTGGTGACCACACAGCCGCCCTCGCCGGAGGTCATGTTCTTGTTCATCTGGAAGCTGTAGATGCCCATGTCGCCGAACGTGCCCACCTTGCGGCCGTGGATGCTTCCTCCGGCGCACTGGGCGCAGTCTTCGAGCAGAAACAGGCCGTGCTTCCGCGCGACGTCAGCGATTCTGCCGGCATCGCCGGGCGCCCCGCTCATGTGCACGAGGATGATGCCGCTGGTGCGTGGGGTGATTTGCCGCTCGACTTCCGCGGGATCCAGGCAGAAGGTGTCATCGATATCGGCCAGCACGGGGATCGCGCCCTGGTTGACCACCGCCGCCGCAACGGCGACCCACAGGTACGCGGGGATGATCACTTCCTGGCCAGGCCCCACCCCGAGCGCGGAAAGAGCCACGCCCAACGCGCTGGTTCCGCTGGCAACCGCCAGGGCATGCTTCACGCCCAAGAATCGCGAGAACTCCTCTTCGAAGCTCTCGGTCTCCCTCTGCAGGTCAATACCGTAGTAGCGGAATAACGATCTCGATCGCAGCACGCGTATGGCGGC
>CAZSAN010000118.1:0-3154 GCA_964604985.1 uncultured Candidatus Saccharibacteria bacterium
GTCACCGTCAAGCCCAAGGGCGGCCTGATACAGGTGATAGAGGTCGGTGTGGACTTCATAGCTAATACCGTGGAAGGCGCTTTCGACGACAAAAAGATCGCCCGCAAGTATGTACCGTTCTTTGTGACCCTGTTCTTTTTCATACTGTTCAATAACTGGTTGGGACTGCTCCCTATAGTCGGGGAGGGCTTCCAGGCCCATGGCGGGGCGCCTTTGCTCAGGCCCTTCACAGGCGACCTGAACGGTACGTTCGCCATGGGCGTGCTAACCATGATCCTGGTGTACGGCGCTTCCGTTAAGGAATCAGGAGGCCTGCTCAAATACCTCAGGCATTTCTTCGTCGGCAGCCCGAAGAACCCGTTGTTCTTCATAATAGGACTGCTGGAGATGTTCACCGACCTCACGCGCGTAATCAGCCTGTCGCTCCGACTTTTCCTGAACATCACCATAGGCGAGATCGTCATAGCAGTGTTCGCGTACCTGGGCCACGTGGCAGCGCCCATAACGGCCCTGCCCTTCACGCTGCTGGAGTTCCTGGTGGCAGCCCTGCAGGCCTATATATTCGTCATCCTGAGCATCATGTACCTGGCCATAGCCGTGAACCATAGCGCCGCCCACCCCGAGGAATCAGATGACTTGACCGAAGTTGGGGTTCCTGAAACAATGGTTGCTACCAGTTCGGAGGCAGCTTAGTGGGCGTATATAGGTTTGGTTTAAAAGTTAGTTAATCAATAAGGAGTAACAATGGTAATAGCAGACGCAGTCAACACGGCAATCATCGGCAAGGGCCTGATGATCGGCGGTGGCTTCATCGGTCCGGGCATCGGTATCGGTCTGATCGGCGGCAACTACTTGCAGGCCGTAGGACGTAACCCCGAGGCAGCGAAGTTCCTGGGCCAGGCCCTGATCTTCGTGGCCATAGTGGAGCTGTTCGGCCTTCTGGCATTCGCTTCTATATTCATCGTCAAATAAAGAGAGAAGTCAAGCAAGCATGATCCCTACCATATTCGCAGAAAGTTCATCCGGTATCGGAGCATTGGGCTTCGACGGCCAAGCGTTCCTGATCCAGTTGATCACGTTCATACTGGCGATACTGCTTCTGCGCCGCTATGCCTTCGGGCCTATAACCAAGGTGCTTCATGAACGGCGCGAAACCATCGAACAGGGCGTGAAGCTGGGTGAGGATATGCGCAAGGAGAAGGCCGAGTTGGAACGCAAGGTCGACGACCTCTTGCACGATGCCCGTGAGCAGGCCGACGGCATAATCGCCGGGGCCCAGGAAAGCGGCCGCCAGGCGGTGCGCGACGCCGAAGACAAGGCCCGCCAGAAAGCCGAGGGCATACTGGCCGAAGCCGATCAGAGGATCGCACAGGATACCGCCAGGGCACGCCAGGAGCTGGAAAAAGAAGTCGTCAGTCTGGTATCGGATGTTTCCGAGGCTGTCATAGGCGAGAAAGTGGACGCCAAGAAAGATGCGCAGCTCATAGAGCGCGCCCTTAAAGGAAAGCAGGCGGCCTAGGTAGTCCATGAAAGCTAGGCGTACCAGGATCGCACGGGTGGTAGCAGACCGGACATTGCAGTCCGGCATGTCCAAGCGGCTTAGCCGCGAGGTAGCCGCTTACCTGCTCAACGAAGGCAGGACGGCCGAGTTGGACTCTATCGTGCGTGACGTTCAGGCCGACTGGGCGGAGGCCGGTATAGTGGAAGTCATCGCTTCCAGCGCGCATAAGATCAGCGCAGGCGTAAAGGCTGACATAAGGCGTCAGATCAAGGCGCTATATCCCTCCGCCAAGCAGATCATCGTCACAGAAGCCCACGATCCAGATGTCATAGGCGGCGTGCGCCTGAACATGGCCGGCCGCCAGCTGGATATGAGCGTAGAAGGCAAGCTGAACAAGTTTAAGCAACTGACCTCAATGGGAAGTTTGGAAAGGAATTAAGAGTGCCCGAATTATCGATCACAGATTTGTCAGATGATATCAGAGCGGCCATCGCTGAGCTGAAAACCCGACCGGAGATAGAGAGCGTAGGCGTAGTTACCCGCGTGGGCGACGGCATAGCCTGGATATACGGCCTGAGCAAGGCCGGTTATAGCGAGATGCTTGAGATAGAAGGAGTGTCGGGCGCTTCGGTCACGGCTTTCGCCTTCAACCTGGGCGAAGACGAGATCGGCGCCGTGCTGTTAGGCGACGACACAGAGGTCGAGGCGGGCGCCAAGGTGCGCCTATCCGGCCAAGTGCTGGAAGTACCTGTAGGTCCTGAGCTCGTAGGCCGCGTGGTGGACCCGCTAGGCAACCCGCTGGATGGCGGCCCGGCCATCAAGTCCAAGCAGACCTCCCGCGTGGAACGCCGCGCCCCCGGTGTTTTGGACCGCAAAAGCGTCCATGAGCCCCTGATGACCGGCGTTATGGCCGTTGATGCCACGGTGCCTATAGGACGTGGCCAGCGCGAGCTTATCATCGGCGATCGCCAGACCGGCAAGACCGCCGTAGCCGTGGACACCATGGTCAACCAAGCCCGTCAGAAAACGGGTGTGATAAACGTCTATGTAGCCATCGGTCAGAAGCTGTCCAAGATAGCCGCCCTGCAGGAGCGCTTGAAGCGCGAAGGCGTCATGGATCAGACCATAATCGTCGCTACCAGCCCTGCTGACCCTGCAGCCATGCTTTACCTGGCCCCCTATGCTGGTTGTGCCATGGGCGAATACTTTCGCGACAACAAGCAGCACGCGCTGATCATCTACGACGATCTGACCAAGCATGCCCAGGCTTATCGCCAGATGTCCCTGCTGCTGCGCAGGCCCCCTGGCCGCGAAGCTTACCCCGGCGATGTCTTCTATCTGCACTCGCGCCTGCTGGAGCGCGCCGCCAAACTGAGCGATAAACTCGGAGCGGGATCGTTGACCGCCCTGCCTATCATAGAGACTCAGGCGGGCGATATCTCGGCGTATATACCGACCAACGTCATATCCATCACCGATGGCCAGATATTCCTGGAGACGAACCTGTTCTATCAGGGTATTCGCCCTGCGATCTCCGTCGGTCTAAGCGTGTCGCGCGTCGGCGGTTCCGCTCAGACGAAGGCCATAAAGGCCGTGGGCGGCGGGTTGAAGCTGGACCTGGCACAGTTCCGCGAGCTTGCGGCCTTCAGCCAG
>CAZSAN010000119.1:0-4583 GCA_964604985.1 uncultured Candidatus Saccharibacteria bacterium
CGAGGCGGCACGCACATGGCGTATCTCACCGTCCGCCGTCGTTATCGTTTCCTGCCTTAACAGTTCCGCGGTCTTTTTGGCATGGGCTCTGTTGTCACCCGGCAGGCATGATATGACTCCTTGCAGCCCCTGTTCCACAAACTCGCGCGCAAAGGCCACGCCTTCCGCGGTCCTACCCTCGTTCTCTATAAGACGATTGTATTCATTCTGTGTGAAGCTCGACGATGAAAAATCCGGTTCCACCTCGACGTTCGTCTCATACAGGTAAGCCTGGACGGGCTGGAAGATACCGATCTCGGCTGCCTCGCCAAATCCCATCTTATGTACTTCGTTCTCGAACAGGTCGCTGACGCCGTGGTTGACACCGTAATCCGCAGTCGCGGTAAATCCAAGCAGGATCTTATCCTGGCTAAAGTCGCGTATCGCCTGCTGGGTCTTAGGTCCTATGGCCCGGTGTGCTTCGTCGCATACCACTATGTTTATACCGGCTTCTGCTAGCACTTTCTGATACTCGGGTTGCCGGAAAGCGGTGTAGGTCATGACCACTATGTCGCCGCTTACGTCGTAGCCGTTCTTACCTATCCCTGTGACCTTTAGGTCGGTATCGTCCCTTAATAGGCCGAACCCGCGCTTGCCTCTCTCACCCACGGTCTGATCATAGGTGGGGCGTCCAGGTACCAATACCAGGGATTTAGGCCGCTCGGCACCTTCCCTGTGGCTAGACAGGGCCTCTATAAGTTTCACGTATTCAACGGTCTTGCCGGCGCCCGGCGGTTTCTCTATATAGCCTCGGCGGCCGTACGAGAAGCGGTGCCCTTCGTCCGTGGCGTGCGTACCGTTCAGGAAGTTGTACAGATCGTCAAATACAGTCACCTGGGGGTCGCGTAGTTCTTCGGCTATCTCCGGTCCCTCGATGTAAGCTTCCAGGTTTTTCAGCATACCCAGGTAAGAGCTGAGCCTTTCCATGTCGACCGGACGTCCGGCCTGGGCCGCCAAGGCGTCTGCAAAGATGCGTTCCCGGGCCGGGCTGCGCTGAGCCATTGCCCGGGCTTCTGGTGACTGTAGGTCTGCTGCTACCACCGATAGCTCAGGATCATCAAAAAAAGGGACCCCTAGGGCCTGCTCAACCTGCTTGTAGTCGTAGGCGTCTCTTGTGACGACGGTCACCGGCGTGCTCCCGTGGCGTAGGCCAACCTGTTAATCTCAACTTTAGAATACCATAAAATAGGCACTTTAGCAACAGAAGACCCTTGTACGGGAAGGCTTTATTGCATAACATTTGAGCTTGTTATATAATATGGTTAATGAGATTGAATGAATTGGCGTCCTTGAACGGCGATGCCGGCGTGGCTGAGCCGGAGCGTTTCGGATATGAACCTGGCATGTATGCCTCTCTGGAGGGCATGGCCCGGTTTAAGGCGGCCGTAGCGGCCTCTACCCTTATAGAGTGCGCTGAAGAAGGCATGATAGACTTGGAGGCTGCGAGAGACATCGTAGATTTCGGAGCCGGTACTGGGGGCCCTACCTATGCGCTGGCATTGATGGCCGAGGAAAATGGTGGTCATGTGGACGCAGTCGAGCCTGATGAACCCCGCGGTCGCGAGATAGAACGGGTTGGTATGACCCGCCATATGGACGTCGATCTGCATCTGGCAGAGGGCTTAAGGTGGCTGGCTCATCGTTCCATGGAAGGTAAGCGGTACGATCTGATAACCGCGTTCATGTTCGGACCCGATGAAGATGGCGCCTTCAGTCGCAGATTCCTAGACGTGGCCCAGTATACCCTTGCCGCTAACGGCCGTATATTGCTCAACTCTGATGCTAATACCGTGGCTGCCGCCAGGCAGGTCTGCGAAGCTAGGAGGATATATGAATACTCCCACATGTTCACCGCCAAGTCAGATACCGAAACCCTGGTGGTGCCCAAGCTACGCCCGGAAGTCCGCCTTTACGCGCCGGCTGTCGCCTGATTAGTTAAGCGGGTCTGTCCAGGAAGCCGGCTCGATACATCATCTCCTGGCCTATAGGCACCTGTTCAATCTGACCTCGAACCCCTCTGTCGAAATACCTTAACTCTATTATGTCGTCGCCAGGTGCGAATGCGAAGTCAGCCGCTGTGCCTCCCAGGAATATGGCGAAATGCAAGAAATCCATATTTTGCCACACCACTTCGCCTGTCCCTAGGGTTTTTTCGTGGGCGTCCTGCGCCGTTAGCGGTAACCGGATCATCGTGTGTTCACGGGCGTCCAGGCCTATGGCCTCTTCGCCCGCTTCGCGGATCATGGCATCTGCAGGAGTTTCGCCGTTTTCTTCTTTGACGCCGCCGCCCAGTATGCGCCATACATTTGGCCATGTACCGCCCCTGTCAGGATCCTGCCTGCCCATGAGCATGTAGTCGTCTACGGTAAGGATATAAGCTGACACTATGGTGCGTTCGACTTCACGAAGGCCACGCACGTTGCCTGCGATCCTACCAGGTCCTTGGTATGGTTGCTCCAGCGCCATAATAGTTTATGCCTTAAGTTCCTCGGGCCAGACTTGGTAGCGTTCCATAAGATCCACGCAATGTCTGTAGTAAGCCGTGGCCAGCGCGGGATCAAACGATAGCAGACAGCCAATCTGTACGTCGCGAAGCTCCTTACTGTCGATCGTATCCAGGATGGACATAGCGACACCTTCGGCATGGTAGCCCCCTACGGGATAGCGCCAGTCCTTGATAGGGGTGTTTAAACGTGCTGTTCCATCATCGTCTACCCTTAGGTTGTTAGCACTAATTGAACTCTTCGCGTGTCCATTACTAATCGCTAGTGCGTGCTGTTGCATGACCATGTGCGTCGTCGGCAGCTGCTGTAGGTGGATCCTGGACATGCCCCTGGGCAACTCGCCGCTAAGCTTTATGGCTTCTATGAAACGCTCACGGTCTTCGCTGGTTCCGGGCTGTCTGTCAGCGATTTCTGCCGCGTTTAATACTGCCGCGGCGTAGTTCGTCAGTACTGCGCTATTAGCCGCCATGCTTATTTTGCCAGGAATTCCCTCTATGCCGGCAGCATTAACTCCGCCCCTTTTCATTACCCATGCGCGGCGTTTGTTAATCTCTGTTGTGAAATCTTTGTCCGGGCCGGCATCAAATACCTCTTGTGCGCGGTCGGCAGTTTCGCCGCCGACGCAGGCGGCTAGTCTGTTGATTTCAGAGGACTCGTCACCTTCCGCATAAGAGAATGGGTTCTCAAGGTAAAGGCGTACGCCCTCTATTATAGGTGCTTTGAGAAGCGCGTACTCGGCTACTTTCAGGATGTCAGGGTCGTCTTCGGCGCCTTCGCCTGCGAGCAGTTCCTCTACCGCAGCCCGCGGGTCTTCGGCGTCCAGGCAGGCATATATACAGCCTCTGGCCTGGGGCTGTCCCATGAGTTCACCATCCGCGACTTGCATGAACTATAACATACCATAAAACACAAATAATATCAAGGCAATTGCCGCAGCTACATCATCATATTTATGGGCTGGGACAGATAATGGTATAGTTTAGGTATGACTGACGGCGCTGAGGTGGGCGCACGAATAATCAGAGACATACCACCAGCCACGACCGAAATGCTAGGTGTGGCTTTAAGAGCCGCCGAAAAGGCCGGCGAGATCGTGCGCGAGGGCTTCGCGGGCGAGCACGAGGTGACTGAAAAAGGCTTGGGCGATCTCGTATGCGCGATAGATGTGAAGTGCGACGAGGCCATCCAGAACGAGATCCTAGAGGCTGATCCGGACGCTGCGATCCTATCCGAGGAGCTTAGTCCGGATATAGGCGAAGCCAGCACATATTGGGTAGAAGACCCGCTTGATGGCTCTGCAGCATTCCTGTTCAAAGTGTCTGCCGAGATGCCCTCTAATATGATTGCACACAGGACTGGCGATCGGACGGACCTTGCTGTCATCAACTTCCCGCTGACCGGCGAGATATTCTGGGCGGTACCTGGGGTCGGAGCGTTCAAGGGTTTGGTCAGTCCCGAGCAACTGGTTTGTAGGCAGCCGGACGAGCTGGCTGAAGCCTGGGTAGAGATGAATCGCAATTCTGACCGTCGTTTGCAGCATGAAGCGTTTACCCGGCTGGACGAGAGGTTACGCCTGCCCGGAGGGGCCAGATTAGTGACTACCAATGTACCACATTCCGGTCTAACGGCACGCATGGCGAGCGGCGAGAAACGCCTGAGCGCCATAGTGCATGACAACAACCCGGACAGGATCAAGCAGGGTCCCTGGGATGTCATACCTGCGGCATTGATCCTGGAAGAAGCCGGCGGTATCGTAGCAAGTCTTGAGGGCCGGCCATATGACCCCTTCCGGCCCGAACCGTTCGTGATGGCATCGTCCGAAAGGATATTGCAGCAACTGGTCGATCTGGCTGCCTAGAAATCTAGAAATCGGCGATGACGAGTTTTTTCATCTGCATCATGCGGGCGTAGGCGCCGGGCCGCTTCATGAGTTCGCCCATATTTTCCGGCACGACCTGCCAGCTTAGACCGAAACGGTCCTTGCACCAGCCGCACTGTTCGGATTCAGCTACGCTGGAGAGTTTTTCCCAGTAGTAATCG
>CAZSAN010000120.1:0-3721 GCA_964604985.1 uncultured Candidatus Saccharibacteria bacterium
ATTGGGCGCGAAATGCGTACGCGAATAATGCTCCCTGACATCACTTACAGTGACGTTGCTCATAAGCTCCAGGCGTTCGGCGTCGGTCTTGGCTATGAGGCCTAGGCTCTTGCGAAGTTCCAGGCTCAGCCTGCGGAAATGGTTATTGCTGCGCGCGGCCATCTCCTCCTGCACGTTACCGAATTCAGCTGCGAATTCCTCGTCCAGGAACAGCGGCTTGGTGATGGCGATTATCAATAGGCCTAATACCCTATCCCATTCGAAATCGGCGCATTCGGCCTCGTAGGTTATGTCGTATATGCCGGTGGTAGCGTTGCTATATGCGCCGTTCTTCTCCAGTTCGGCCTGGAAATCACGAGCTTTGGGTATGAGTTCGTTGGCGCCCAACAGCACGTGCTCCATCAGGTGCGGCACTTCCCACTTGTCCGGTTTCACCAGATATTCCCCCGCCCGGAAGTTGAAATCAAACGTCATCACGGATGCGTCCGGCACATGCACCATCAGGCCTCTGGCACCATTATTAAGGACGATTTCGGATATGGTGTGCTTCACGTGCTATTTTTTCCTACGTTGTCCTGCCTTTTTGCGCTTTCTTTCCGACTTGCGGGCTTTCTTGCGTGTAGCGGTCTTTTTCTTCTTGGCTTCGCTGGCCTCGCGCTTATTCTCAAAATCACCGGCCTGGAATTCTTCTTCCGATGTGACTATCTGCGAAGCATTGTCCACTGAACCGCGCGCGGCCAGCGTCAGGTCGGTCTCGGTAGCGCGGGCCAGCTGCTCCTCGCTCACGGGTTCGGCGTGGAACAACGCGCGGATGACGTCATGGCGCAGGCTGCCCTGCATGTCCTCGAACAGCAGCTGGCCCCGTCGTCGATACTCGACCAAGGGATCCTGCTGACCCACGCTCATCCAGTGGATGCCTTCACGCAGGTGATCCATATTCTCCAGATGCTGCATCCAGAGGTTGTCCAGAACCTGCAGGTAGATATCCCGCTCTATCTTGCGCATGACCTCCTGGGTGAACGCTGTCTCGCGGGATGCATAGAGTTCGCCAGCCTCGGTCTTCAGTACCTGCTCGAACTTGGTGGCGTCTGAGTCGAACAGCCGGTCCAAGGTGGACTCGCTGAACGGAAAGACCTCGCGCACCACGTCCTCGAACTGTTCGCTGGTAACCATCGAAGAGGTAGCCAGATCATGCGCCTGCTCTTCGATGAGCAGCTTGATACGCTTGCTGATGTCGCCAGAGCGCAGTATCTCGCGCCGCATGGCATAGACGGCCGTGCGGTGCCGGTTCATGACATCGTCGTACTGCACTACGCTCTTACGCTGGTCAAAGTGGAAGCCCTCGACCTTTTTCTGCGCACCCTCAAGGCTGCGGCTGATTATGCGGTTCTCTATAGGCGTATCGTCATCTACGTTCAGCCTACCCATGACGCTCCTGATCTTGTCGCCGCCGAATATGCGCATCAGATCATCCTCGGTACTTACGAAGAACTGGGTGACTCCCGGGTCACCCTGACGGCCCGACCGACCGCGCAACTGGTTGTCTATGCGGCGGGACTCATGACGCTCGGAGCCCAGGACGAACAGACCGCCCAGCTCTTTCACGCCCTCTCCTAGAACTATGTCGGTACCGCGGCCGGCTATGTTGGTAGCCAGGGTCACGGCGCCCTGTTCACCCGCCTTCGCGACTATCGCCGCTTCGCGCTCGTTGTTCTTGGCATTCAGTACCTGATGCGGCACGCCGGCCTTGCCCAGCATGGAACCCAAGGCCTCGTTCTTTTCGATAGACACCGTACCGATCAGCACGGGCTGACCCTTGGTATGCAAGGCTTTGACTTCACGTATGATAGCCTTGAACTTGGCTTTTTCCGTGCGATAGATCCTATCGGTCCGGTCTATCCTTGCCAGAGACCTATTGGACGGGACCTCGACGACGTCAAGCTTGTAAATCTGGTGGAACTCCTCCGCCTCCGTCATGGCCGTACCGGTCATACCCGCCAACTTATCGTAAAGCCGGAAGTAATTCTGGAACGATATGGTGGCCAGCGTCATGGACTCCTGCTGCACCTCCACGCCTTCCTTGGCCTCTATGGCCTGGTGGAGACCCTCGTTATAGCGGCGTCCGGCCAGCAGCCGTCCGGTGAATTCATCGACTATCACGACCTCGCCGTCCTGCGTGACAACGTAATCCTTGTCGCGGGTGAACAGCCCATGGGCCCTCAATGCCTGCTGCAGGTGGTATATGGTCCGTATATTTTCCGAGCCGTATAGGTTGTCTATGCCCAGTATCTTCTGCACCTTCTCCACGCCGGCATCAGTCAGGATTACCGTCTTGCGCTTTTCATCGGTCTCGAAATGCTTGTCCTTGACCAGCTGGCGGACGACCTTGGAGAACTGGGCGTACGACGTACCGCTGGTAGCGCTGGGAGCGGATATGATAAGGGGTGTCCGGGCTTCGTCGATAAGTATGGAGTCGACCTCGTCGACTATGGCGTAGTGCAGATCACGCTGGCGCAGCTGGTCTTCCTCGCGCACCATGTTGTCGCGCAGATAGTCGAACCCGAATTCGTTATTCGTCCCATAGGTGATGTCGGCCGCGTAAGCCTCGTTCCTGGTGCATGGCTTCAGGTGGCGGAAGCGCTCGTCCTCGTGATCCTCGTTGGTGAAATCCTTGTCGACTATGTAGCTGTAATCGCCCACTATGACGCCGACCGACATGCCCAGGAAGCCGTATACCTGGCTCATCCACCCGGCATCGCGCTGCGCCAGATAATCATTGACCGTCACCACGTGCACGCCCTTTTCGGTAAGCGCGTTCAGATACACGGGGAGCGTTGCTACCAGGGTCTTGCCCTCGCCGGTCTTCATCTCGGCCACGTTGCCCTCGTGCAGGACCATGCCACCTATCAACTGCACGTCGAAATGACGCTGCCCCAAGGCACGAGTGGCCGCCTCACGCACCACGGCGAAAGCGTCCGGTAAGATGTCGTCCAGAGACTCCTTCTTCAGCCTTTTCTTCAGGATATCGGTCTGGGCGGCGAGCTGCTTGTCGGTGAGCTTCTTGTACTTGTCTCCGAGATCGTTGATAACGCGTACGCGCTTGCGCAGCCGCTTGACCGTCCTGGCCTGCGGATCGCCTAGAATCTTCTTAAATACAATATTCATACGCTAAGAAACGGTTTCCCCCTGTTCAGATAGACGAAAGTATCTTACGTATTATAAACGTTCCAGCTAATAATTGCGATGCTCAATTTGCGTTTTTAAGACGCTGCCGGCCCGGCTGTCCCGGGATTCTGCCGGTCCATGGACCCTTCGGCTATCTTGTGCGCCGTGACTATGGCCATATCCCTTATCCTGTTAGGGTCGCCTTCGCCTTCGCGCTCTTCCTCTACCAGCTGCTGGCCGTGGTACGTCCTGATCACGCGCGTGACGTTACCCTCCACGCCTGGCTTGGCGTCATCATCCGCCGGATACGTAAGCTCACTCGATGGAGCAAGCAGATTGCCGTCGCCGTCCAAGCTTATGATACCTGTGACGTTGGCGTATCTGCCTCTCTCATCCTTAGACCAATCATGTACTGATATGCCAAGCACGCCCGGCCTTCCGTCCCTGGCCGGCGCCGGCAGGCCCTGCAGGTCCGTCAGGGTTAGGGCTACGCCGTCCGGCTCGCTGATATCACCTATGGTGATCATCTCGTCATGGTAACCTGGCGTAACCGTAC
>CAZSAN010000121.1:0-3112 GCA_964604985.1 uncultured Candidatus Saccharibacteria bacterium
TCTATAATCCGCATGTCCAAGCATGCCGAACCGATCACGCTGCGCAAGGCCTCTCTGATTTTCATAGCCAACCGCTACGACCCATGGCCACGCTCGAAGTATTTGGAAGAGTCACTCAAGTCCGAGGGTTGGGTATTCATCGACATGCCCGGTACCCACGATGAGATCTGGCGTCATCCCGAACACTACGTATCGATAATAAGCCGCTATGCAGGATTACTGGATTAGGCAAAATTTCGGCAAACCGCTGTTTCCGGACCTGCTGTGGAGCCGGCCTGAGAACCGCGGACAAGCAGGCAAGCTTCTGATAGTAGGAGGAAATGCCCACGGCTTCGCTGCGGCCGGAGATGCTTACGCCGCGGCCTCGCGAAGCGGTATAGGCACCGCGAGGGTCCTTCTGCCTGACAGCCTGCAGAAGACGGTCGGCAAAGTCTTTGAAGCGGGTGAGTACGCACCCAGCACGCCCAGTGGAAGTTTCAGCCGCAAGGCCATGGCCCCCCTCATGGATATGGCGCGCTGGGCCGACGGAGTCCTGCTGGCCGGCGACTTCGGCCGAAACTCCGAGACAGCCGTGGTTCTGGAACGGTTCGCGCATGAATACGCCGGCCAGCTCACCATCACCAAGGACGCCCTGGATTACTTCATAAAATCGCCCGGCTATGTGCTGGCGCGCAAAGATACCGCGCTCGTAGCAAGCTTCGCCCAGATGCAGAAACTGGCTATAGGCGCGGGCTCGACGATGGCCTTCACTTTCGACATGGACATGGTCCGGCTGGTGGAAGCACTACATGTCTTCACTATGTCTCACAAGGCCAACATAATGCTCAAGCACCATGATTCGATATTCGTAGCCTCAGGCGGCAAGGTTAGCAGCACCAGGCTCAAGGATGATCTAGAGATATGGCGGGTCAGGGCAGCTGCCTCGGCGGCCGTCTGGTGGCTGCAGAACCAAGCCAGACCCTTCGAGGCGTTGACCACATCGATCCTGCCGCCGGACAGATGATGGTGGGCGAGGAGGGAATCGAACCCTCAATCCCGAAGGAACACGATTTTGAGTCGTGCGCGTATACCAGTTCCGCCA
This sequence comes from uncultured Candidatus Saccharibacteria bacterium, assembly GCA_964604985.1. Classification (GTDB taxonomy): domain Bacteria; phylum Patescibacteriota; class Saccharimonadia; order Saccharimonadales; family UBA4665; genus CAZSAN01. The sequence continues at coordinate 1,082 of CAZSAN010000121.1, forward strand.
CTCGCCCCTGAAGCGTTAGCACCATATGCTACAAGGGGTAATTGTACTATACTTTAGGGGGTAATGGCTACGCACACATTCGACCCGCACGGGAATGACGATTTACAGCTGCCGGCTACCGGACCGGCGGCCGGTGATAGTGGTGCAGATACCGCGTCCGAGGTAATCCGCAAAAAACTCGCCCAGATATATTCCGAAGAGCCTGATGCCACCCACGAGTTGGCAGAGGCAGCGTCCAAGCACTCCCAGCGTAGTCCGCATCAACAATTCATGTATGACCTAGGCACTTCGGGCAAGGATCTTGCGACCATACAGACCGAGTGGCACAAGTATTATCAAGGCCTGTCCGATAAGGACAAGCACAAGGTCTGGAGTGAGTTCTATGAAAGCCAATCGGCTCTTTCTTCCAAGCCAGGAGGCGGCCCCGCGCCTGATTCACCCCACGCGCTGGCCAAACACAAGAACGAGGTGGCGCGGGGCCGGGGGGCCGCCGGCGCTTCCCGCACGCCGCGCAGCTCTGGCGAGATAAGATCATCCATCCGCAAGAAGGTCAGCGCCGGCGGCAAGCTCCAGACCAAGCATCATCTTCAGTCCTTATTGTTCGGCCTCGGCATGGGTTTCATCGTCATAATCATATTCTTGTTCGGCTTCTTCAACGAGGTCATCATAGCGCCGTTCATACAGCCAAGCAGAGCAGACGCGGCCACACCCATAATCCTAAGCAATACCAGCGCTGCCCCCACCTCCGGTCCGGAAGTCATCATACCGAAGATCAATGTCGAGATACCCGTGGATTATTCTCAGAGCTCGACTAACGAGGCAGTGATAGAGAACGCCTTGGAAAGCGGGGTAGTGCATTACCCGAACACGGCTTTCCCGGGGCAGAAAGGCAATGCGGCCTACTTCGGGCACAGCAGCAATAACATCTTCAACAAAGGTAAGTATAAGTTCGCGTTCGTGCTGTTGCATACCTTGGTCAAGGGAGATACGTTCTATCTGACCTACAAGGGCAAAGTGTATGTGTATAAGGTCATAAGCCGCACCATAGTCGATCCCAGCCAGGTGGGCGTATTAGGACCAGTCCCAGGGCAGACCGCGACAGCCACCCTGATAACCTGCGACCCGCCGGGCACGAGCCTACATAGGCTTGTCGTAGTAGGCAAGCAGATCAGCCCCAACCCGTCGGGTAACTCAAGTGCCGCACAACCGGCATCGACCACCGAGGAACCTGCATCGTTGCCGGGCAATGGCCCGACTCTCTGGGGGCGTTTCATATCCACTGCCATCGGCAAGGCGATCATAATCGGCGTACTTCTGGCGGGGTGCCTGTCGATACTGCGCTGGCTGAACCGGCCGCCGGCGAGTTGACCTACTGGTCGGCGGGGGTCAGCAACGGCGTCCGATTCAGCTGCACGACCGTCTTCTTGGAAGCAGAACCGTCAGGCGCAAAAGTGTATACAGCCTTGTAGTCAGGCGTAAACGCTGGTTCGTAGCGTCCATCCGCAGACATCAATACCTGGCGGTTGGAATTATCATAATCAAATATCAGCATCTTGCCGTTACTAACGTAGGTCAGACGGTCACCGTCCATCCATGTCGCATGGGCCTGGGGAGTATCTAGACGATGCACAGACGTGTAATGATAGATGTTCTCGTTCTCGATGTCATATACCGCGAACTCAGTGGCATGCTCAGATACTATGAACTGCGCGTTATCGGAGAAGCTCAGATAGTCGGGGGACTTCAGATGCAGGATCTGGGCAGGTACTGGAGCGCTATCGGGGTGATCGGACAACTGGCCGATCGGATCCTTGTAGATGTAGACCTTGTTCTCGCTGGAGGCACCCGCCGTGACATACATGGTACCGCTGTACTCGGTCAGGTCTAGCAGATAGCGATTGCTCCCGGCGGTGAAATTACGTATGGTGGAGACCTTGCCGCCAATCCGCATATTAAGCAGTACTTTGCCGGATGGCGCTCCGCTGCCTGTCACATACAGGACAGTGTTATTACCGTAAGTCTTGTAGCCTA
>CAZSAN010000122.1:0-20416 GCA_964604985.1 uncultured Candidatus Saccharibacteria bacterium
TTTCGCGGACAGCACTTCCCCGTCCAAGCAATATGGTTACCAGGTACAGGATAGCTCCGGCAATGCCTGCGGCACTCCGGATGACACCAACTGTGCCCAGTACACCTTGACTGCCACCTACGAAGGCACCGTCAACGGCGCTTCCAAGGTTTCCAAGAGCAACCTGGACTAATCTCCAGACTGTCTCAGACGTCAACCCCGGACCTTACATGGTCCGGGGTTTTCATATTTATGGGATAGCTCAGGGATGAGTCAGTACCTCGCGCCATGACAGGATATTGTACCCGGAGGTGAGAGGATAGCTGGGCGGCGGGGCGTATTCCAAGTTGTAGTCGTATTGGGTAGTGTTATTCTCTATGCCCGATATATAGCCATTCGAGGAGTCGTAAGCGGCGTCGCCGCACTGATAGCGTCCGTCCAGCCAGGTCCATGTCCAGGTCTGACGGGTTGCTACCGAGCCATAGAACAGGAACTGTTGGTTGCTACCGGTCCAGCCGCGCGTACAGCGATAGCTGTTACTGGCATAAGAACCCGGGTACCATACCTCGCCGGTCTCAGCCAACAAAGCGCCATCAACCTCGAAATTGAACGAGCCGCTAGACGGCGGCGCGTACGGTTTGAGGATCACTGAGTTCTGGGCTACCAGGCCTACGGCATCCGAACCGTCTTTTGCGCTGTACTTGAGCGGCCCGGCTATATTTATGTTGGCGTAGGTGGAACTGTTCGTGCTCGATAATCGTCCTGCAGCTATGGTGAGGCGTCCGTGATATGTGGGGTTACTCAGCACCCATACGTTATCTTCGGCGAAAATGACACCTGACGGCGGAGTGGCCACGTTGGTAGCTACCGTTTGAAGCGACAGGGCCGAAGTATATGGGGTGTGCTGGTCGTTCTCACCATTAACGTTGTATAGGTTGTAGGTACCGTCGCTATTGAGCATTATCAGATAGCCGCGGGAGGCGCTGTAGAAGCGGCTGCGGCTGGGAAGATATGCATCGGTGCGCGTACTCGGTGTCTGGGTACAGGCGTTGGACTGGTTCGCCAGCGAGGCTGTGCTTGAATCGTCGGCGAAAGCTACTTTCTTCATAGTGCAAAGGCTGCTCGACACCTGGTTGAAATCAATCAATGGTACGGGGTACAGCCAAGAGGTCTTTGAGCGGGTATTACAATCCACGGGCGAGGTCACGCCGCTATCGCACCATACTCCAGGGTGGCTATGACCGTCTCCGCCCAACTGGTAAGAAGGCACGTACGTGGCGTTGGCGCTGCTGACCGTGGAGTTGCTCGGTCCGTCCATGCGTACGCCTTGGTTGGAGTGCACAGGACCGCTGGCCGATTCGGTATTGCCGAACCATAGTGCCGAATCAGATGCCACGGCATAGCTGGCGAACGACGGTGAGCCCACCTTAGCTTCCACGGTGCGTTTTATGCCTGTGCCAGCCGCCGTGCCTATGGAGCGTACCGTGACCACCGACGAACCCTCGCTGGCGGGATTGACCCACAAGGTATAGGTACCTTCGTTCACGGCATTCTTGTCGATGTAGTCATGCGTATAGGGCCCATAGCCCAGGCTGGGGTCTGGTGTGGACGGCGCCCCGGTGCCATCTTTGTAGTCGGTACTGTCGTGGTTCAGATGCCATACGTAATAGTTGATGCCGGCTTCCGCCACATTCAAGGCCTGCTGGCCTTTGACGATGTTGCTCGTCACGGTAAGGTTATTAAGGGCCACCTCGACGATGGAGGTCGCCATTATGCCGAATGCCAATATTATCGCGAGTAGTCCGGGTATCATAGGTTGGTCTTCCTGTTCCTAAGGCTTACTTCGACATTGAGGATCTGTGCGTTGCCATGCGATGACGGTTCAGCCAGATTCACGCCTATCTGCATGATGCTGTGCTCGTCCGCTATAGGCAGCCCAAGCTCATCACCGGATGAATCATAATAGGTGAACAGGCTAAGCCCGGGATCGGCATAATAATCGCTGATGACCGTATACGTCTTCTCTTTGGCGGTTATAGGCGAGCCTATCGGAGGATTAGCGGACATGGGCGTCACGTCCACCATCAGTTTCTTGCCCGTCGGATCCATATAATAATGAGTAAGGGACACATAGGTGTCAGCCGGCGAGACCTACGCACATACCGTCAGGTCGTTGACAGATTCCGACACTATGTCGGTCAGGCCCCGCAGGACTTGCGATATGCGCTGCGACTGCTGGGCCATCTCACTGAAGTTAAGACTGCTTTGCTGGTATTTCGAGTACAGTATCAGGTAATTGGTAAAGAAGGAGCTGAAACTGGCCACCACTATGCCGATAAGACTGATTACCACCAGCAGCTCTACCAGACTGAAGCCGCCTTCACTAGCTACGGCCCGTCTATCATTGCGCGACATTCAAGCCTCCCATGGGTGTGGTGGGCAAGGTTAGCACATGGCCGCCTTGACTGACGATCAGCTGCGCAGTGCCAAGAGCAGCTCCCGTGAGGTCCACCGTGCAATCGAGTTCTACCCCGCTTGACGAACCAGTGCACGATGCCACGAAATCCGTACCGCCCTGTACGAATTTCACCGTAGTGGAACAACTGCCCGGAGATGAACCGCAAGGCAGATTCGAGCCCTTTATGGTAAATGCGAAGTTAGCTATCGTGCCGCCCGACAGGCTGGCATCCGACGGCGATAGGCTGGCGACGCGGGGGAAGCTTGGATCGGTCGTAAGCATCAGGCGTACCTTTTGCAAGTAATTAACGCTGTTGTAGTTATACGTTGTGGAAGGCGGATTGGACGGATCGTCAATCGGTACGGTTATGGGCTGAAGGGAGTTATTGCCTCCATAAGGCACCGCGGCGGCCAGGTAATAGGTGGTACCGCCTATGCTACAACCTGTATCACCGCTGTCTCCGCAGAACGTGTAGCTACCAGGGACCAGGCCTGTCAGGGCGGCCATGCCTCCGGCATCCGTGGTAGGACGGTTGTCGCTCGGGGACATGTCGTCGTAGTAGTAGCTCGTATCATCCGTGGCCGTGTACTTCTTGTAACCTCCTTTCACATATACCTTGGCGCCTCCCAGTGGGTTACCGTCCGTATCGGTTGTCTCCAAGACCAGGCTGTCAGTGCCTTGGAGTTTAAGCGTCAGGGTCACGTATGATGAGCTTTGTGCTATTAGGTTCTGGCTGGGGTAGGTAGGCTGCAAAGTGCCTGACGGCGCTATGGTCGCCAGGGTGGAGTATCCGCTTTTGGAGCCTGTGATCTGATAGTGATAGCCCGTGGTACTAGGCGGAAGATCATAAAATATCGCCAGTCCGTTCTGGTCGGTGGTGTCAGAAGCGTTAACAGCAGGACTGACCGAGCCGTTGACCACGTTGACCGTGGCTCCGCTCACCGGTTGGCCACTGTCATCAATGACGTTCACGAATAGTGCCCCGGTATTGCTGGCCGTTTCCGCGACCAAGGCGGATATCTGCGTATCCAACGATGCCAGACTTGTGCCGGAGGGGTCTGTGACGGTCACGTTGGCGTCCTTATAATCGCCCGGGTTAGAATCCGTGGAGGGTGCTCCTGATGGCGGAGGATAATTCCTGCAATATTTCTGTTTAAGCGCCTGGCTGGGGTAGGAACCGCAACCGTCATAGGCATCATCGGCATATGTGATACTCGTGGTCACGGTATATGTGACCCCTTGCACTTTCTTGGTGAACGATGGCGGTATGGTGGTGGTGGATACTATCGCGCCCCCCGTTACCGCCAGATGGTCATAGGGTAAGGATTTCAGATATTCCATCTGATTATTGGCCAGGGACGACGCCACGGCCTGGCGCTGGGCCACGATAGCGCTATGCAGCAAAGAAGTAAACAGACTGAAAGCGCCCAGGCCTATGATGGCCAGCACGGTCAAAGTGACCATCAGCTCCACGATAGTGTAGCCTGCTTGGTTCCGTCTCATTGATATAATTATAGGAAAGCATAACAGTTTTACATAATCCGTACCCGCGTCCGGTTCATCTTATTTGATATACTAGGTCTAAACCCTGTATGGGGTGGGCACCGCCATATGAAAACCGCAAAAATCCCTAACTTCTTTCACGACAAGCCTTTGTTCGGCTTGGATATAGGTCATGGCTCGTTGAAAGTCATGCAGGTGGCCGAAAGGGAGAGGCCGGCCAATGCCAAGCCTGCCGCCAAATCCAAGGACCATCCGCCTAAGGTGATTGGTTATGGCTTCTCCCATTTCGATAAAGCGGCGCTGAAGGATGGCGTGGTGAAACGGCCGGAGATCATCGCGCAAGCGGCCCTGGAACTTTTCAAGCACGACCTGATAGGCGACATAACCACCAACCGTGTATCCATAGCCATACCGGCGTACCGGACGTTCACGCGCGCCCTGCAGCTGCCTAATCTTCAGGCCAAGGAAATCCAGGAGGCCGTGGAGCTCGAGGCCGAACAGTACATATCCATGCCCCTAGAGGAGCTCTACCTTGACTACGAGGTCGTCAGGCGGACCGCCGATTCCACGGCTCTGTTCGTGGTCGCCGTACCAAAGGTAATAGTGGACTCATACCTGAGTTTGGCCCAGGTCATGGGCCTGGAAGCCGTACTGATTGAGCCGACCCTGAGCTCTTCCGGCAGATTATTCGCGCTTGATGGCAATTCCAATGACCCTGCGATAATAATCGACCTGGGTTCACAATCATCAGATATCAGCATATTCGATGGCAATATACTGGTCACAGGAACCGTCCAGGGAGGCGGTGAGATATTTACCAACAGCATTAAGGATGAGCTCGGTGTGTCGGCTGAAGCAGCAGGCCTAATAAAGACGCGGTACGGCCTGGGGCTCAGCAAAAAACAGAAAGAGATCAAGCAGGCTCTTGAACCGGTACTTGAACAGATAGTCAAGGAAATACGACGCATGCTGCGCTACTACGAGGAACGTTATGGCCCTGAACGCCCCGTGAATCAGATAATCACCCTTGGCGGCGGAGCCAACATACCCGGTCTCAGCGATTACTTCACGAACGTCCTGCGTATGGCGGTGCGTCATACCGACCCATGGCAGTATTTCGATTACAAAGGCCTGAAACCGCCCGAGACCGCGGACAGGCCGATGTATGCCACGGTAGCCGGACTGAGCATGGTCAGATCGAAGGAGACATTCCTGTGATAAACCTGCTGCCTCCGGATGTGAAGACGGGCTATAGATATGCCAGACGTAATGTCGTGCTGCGAAAATGGGCTATTGCATTCCTGGCTGCGATAATCGGATTGGGCGGTCTTACCACATACGGCTTACTCACCCTTAAGCAATCCACCGTGCACTATCAGCAGCAGAACACCGCATCAGAAACCTTGTTCCGCAACGAGAAGTCGGATGCCACCCGCCAGCAGATCCAGGACATCAGCAATAATTTCAAGCTGTCGGTCAAAGTGCTCAGCCAGGAGGTCCTGTTCTCGCAACTGATCAAGCAGATAGCCGCTGCCATACCCAACAATGCCAATCTTACGGGCCTGTCCATACCCCAGACCCAGGGCGGCATAGATATAACCGCGGAGGCCACGGACTACAATACGGCCACGCAGGTGCAGGTCAATCTGAGCGATCCGGCCAACAAGATCTTCAGCAAGGCCGACATCGTCAGCATAAGCTGCGGCGGCAATGCGACTTCCAGCTCCCAGTACCCCTGTAACGTCACCATACGTGCGCTTTTCTCAAGTAACAACCCCTTCCTTTTCATAAACGATAAGGGCGGAAACTGATGGGCAGCAAACGCTTACATATAGCGCTGATGGCCGGCCTGGCATTATTGTTCGTTGGGCTGCTAGGCGGTGCGTATGGCGCTAATAAGCTTCTGGTAGCTCAGGCCGGGAAACTCACATCAGCCAAGGCTAAGAGCCAGGCCCTGGAGCAGGAACAGATCAGTCTGGACAGAGCCAAGAAGGAAATCAAGACCTATGGCTCGCTTAATAAGATAGCCGAGGCAGTTGTACCGCAGGACAAGAACCAGGCTGAGGCCGTACGCGAGATAGTCAACATAGCCGCCCAGAACGGTGTTACGCTAGCATCCATTACCTTCCCCGAATCCACCCTGGGCAGCCTGCCCGGCGGCGGCTCTTCCACGGGCTCCGCAGCCTTGCCCAAGGTAACCAGCAATACCGGCAGGCTATCACAGCTGACGCCGGTCAAAAACATACCCGGCGTCTATCAGCTGCCGATAACTATCAAGAGCGATTCAAACGCCCCCGTACAATACGACAGGTTCATCAATTTCCTCAGTGACCTTGAACACAACAGACGGACCGCGCAAGTAGAAAGCATAACCTTGCAGCCCGATGCCAAGGACACCAACAACGTCAACTTCGACTTAACCCTAAGTGAGTACATCAAACCATGAAGATGAATAAGCAGCAGCCCGACATCAAGGCTATATTGGTAACGGCCGAGCAGGACGTCAATAAGGCTAAGCGCTTCAGCGCGGTAGGCTTCATAGTCCTGGTAGCCTTGATCTATGGGTTCGTATTCATGCGCATAAACACGCTGGATAATCAGGAGCCGTCCAGTGATTCAGTCACTAGCCAGGTCCAGGCAGCCAGCGTACCGCACATCGATAAGTCGGCCATCGAACAGCTGAAGTCACTTCACGATAACAGCGTCAATGTGCAGACCCTCTTCAACCAGACGCGCAGTAACCCATTCAGCAATTGAATCCGTAATAGGGCTTAGACCAATGATGATTGGCGATCGTCATCGCGGAGCTTCTTGCCCAAGTGCCTATAAGTCTTGTGCGTGGCCCTGCGACCCCTAGGAGTACGCTCTATAAGTCCTATCTGCATAAGATAGGGTTCATAGAAGTCCTCTATAGTCCCACGTTCTTCTGCCGTGAGCGCGGCCAGCGTCTCTACGCCCACAGGACCGCCATTGTAGTTGTCTATGATAGCGGTCAGTAATGCCCGGTCGGCGGCATCCAGGCCCAGTTCGTCCACGTCTAGCAGTAGGAATGCTTTGTGGCTGAGCGGCACGTCTATGATGCCGTCGCCGTTCACGTCCGCGTAATCCCTGACCCTTTTCAGCAGCCGGTTAGCAATGCGCGGGGTCAGTCTGGAACGCTTGCCAAGTTCAGCAGCCGCATCCGAATCTATCTTCACATCCAGTATCTTGGCCGATTGTTCTATGATCTTCTTGATCTCTTCCTGTTCGTAAAAATTCAGCCTGTGTATCATGCCGAAACGGTCACGCAGCGGTGCGGCCAGCGAGCCCGTACGTGTAGTGGCACCTATGATGGTGAAGTGTGGAAGATCCAGCCTGAGCGAACGGGCCGAAGGGCCTTTGCCCATCATTATGTCTAGTTTGTAGTCCTCCATGGCTGAGTACAGCACCTCCTCGACCGTACGGTTCAGGCGATGTATCTCATCTATGAACAATATGTCGCCGTCCTGCAGATTGGTCAGCAGACTGGCTAAGTCGCCCGGTCTTTCTATGGCTGGTCCGGAAGTAATGCGTATCTGTGCGCCCATCTCGTTGGCTATCACGCTGGCCATGGTGGTCTTACCTAGACCGGGGGGGCCGTGTAATAAGACATGGTCCAAAGGCTCGCCGCGTTTCTTGGCCGCATCTATGGCAAGCCGTATGTTGTCCTTAAGTTTTTCCTGGCCGATGTAGTGCTTGAAGTCTCGTGGCCGAAGGGTCGCTTCCAGCTCTATCTCCTGCGGCTCTTCGCCCTCACTGCCGGGATTTACTATACGGTCGATCATTACTTAATTATAGCGTACGCCGGTCAAGGCACGTGCACCGGGCTCCAGCAGGTACGCATATCCTTGTCCTGCTTGGTCAGTTTTGCCATATCATCTTCGTCGAGTTCGAAATCGAATATATCCAGGTTTTCGCGGATTCTGGAAGGTGTTACTGACTTCGGTATGACCACGAAACGTTTCTGTATGCACCAGCGCAACAGGATCTGGGCGTACGACTTCCCGTGCTTCTTGGCGATCGAGGCGACTATATCGTTATCCATCGGTGCGCCATGTGCTAACGGAGAGTAGGCTTCGACCGTGATGTCGTGCTGCCTGCAATAGTCAACGAGTTCCGGTTGCTGTAGGAACACGTGCATCTCTACCTGGTTCACGGCCGGCATTACTTTGGCGTAAGTCTTAAGCTCTTCCAGGTGGCGGATCGTATAGTTGCTGACGCCGATGGACCTAGCCTGCCCGGCGGATCTTATCTCTTCCAAGGCCTGCCAGGATCCTTTCCTAAGCAGGGGCACCGGGAAGTGCAGCAGCAACAGGTCCACATGGTCCGTCTTAAGATGTTCTAATGAATCCTTGAAGCTTCGTTTGGTGCGGGCGTTACCAAAGTTAACTACGCCGATCTTAGTGGTTATGAACAGCTCGTCGCGTTTCAGCCCTGACTTCTTCCAGGACTTGCCTAGCATAGGTTCGTTACCGTAGGCCTGAGCCGTATCTATATGTCTGTATCCAGCTTCTATGGCTGTTCTAAAGGCCGTATCAAACTCGGCCGCGTCCTGCACCTTCCAGGTGCCTAGACCCTCTTGGGGTATGCTGTTGCCATCAGCAAGGCTTATAGCGGGTACCTTCATTTGGCTCCGGACTTCAAAGCAGCCTTGACGCGATCCTCTGTAGGAAGATTGGGGTCGACTTTCGCCAGTACGCGGCTGGCGTCGACAGCGGTATACCCTAGCGCCACTAGCGCAGCTACCGCATCATCATCCATAAGTCCTTGTTCGCCTTGCAGCTTACCGGTCGACGCAAGATCCACGCCTACCAGACCGACCTTGTCCTTAAGCTCTACTACCACGCGTTCGGCCACGCGCTTGCCGACGCCATTTGCCTGTTGTATGAACTTTATGTCTCCGCCAGCTATAGCCTGCCGCATCTGCTCGGCTGAGCCGATGCTTAACATGCTAATCGCCATCTTAGGGCCTACGCCGGTAACGTCTAATAATTGCTCAAAGAGCGCTTCCGTGTCGCGATTTAAAAACCCGAAGAGGTCATGAGTCTGTTCGCGTATGTGCTCATGGATATATAGCTTGGCATTCTCTCCGGTCGTTAGACGGCCATAATCCTCTGTTGTGACATATACCCCATAACCCAATCCGTTCACGTCCAGCACGACCATGTCAGCCAGCTGTTCGCTTACTACCCCGGAAATAGTCGCTATCATCGGGGATATTATCTCACAGTCGAACAGCTGGCGCTAAACAAGGAACTCTGCAAACAGCGTGGTCTTAGCCTACTGTAGGCTCGTCGCCAGCTGGCGGAGCAGGAGCTTCGGGCGGCTCCGGAGCTTCTGGGGTTTCGATCGGCGGAGCAGGAGCGTCAGGTGCGGGCTGCGAAGGCGGCACGGGATCCGGGGTTGGCGCCGGTGCTGGGTCAGGCGTAGGTGCCGGGCTGTTCGGTTCCTGCGGTGCTGGGTCGTTTTGTGGGTCCATTTATATGTCCTTTTTTATATTTTATAGTGACTTTCTGACTGTAGCACATAAAAGCTTGAGCGTAAAACGCTAGTAGGATTTGGTATTGGCGTGGGTTATGGCAGCCGCCAAAGCGTCGGCGCAGTCGTCAGGCCTAGGTATCTCTTTGAGGTCCAGGATGACTCGAACCATCTCTTGCACCTGGCGCTTCTCCGCTCGACCATAGCTGGTAAGTGCCTGCTTTATCTGAAGCGGCGTGTACTCATAAATTTCCAGTCCTGCCTGCTGCCCGGCCAGCAGGACTACTCCCCGTGCCTGCGCGACCGTCATCGCGGTGGTGACGTTCTGCGCGAAGTATAGCTTTTCTACGGACATGACCTTCGGTCCGGACTGGGCTATGATGTCTGATATCTCCTCGTATATGGTCTGAAGCCGTATGGCGTCATCCTGCTTGGCAGGAGTACGTATCACGCCGCCATCGACCAGCCTGCACTTACCTTTCTCTACATCTATCACGCCAAATCCGAGTATCCCCGTCCCCGGATCAATCCCTAGAATTCTCATTTTCAACCTTTTCTATGCTTGCCCAGGTCGAGTAATCGCGGATCTTTCCCTGCCGGTTGAGCCGTTCGATTTCGTCGAAAGTCAACCATTGAGCCTGTATGATCTCGTCCTCGGGAATCACGATCGAGCCACTACTCACCTTCGCCGGAAAGGCATGGAAGATATGCCGCTTGCTTGCCGTAGGGCCGGAAAAGACCGGTTTGTCGGAGAGTAAATCTACGTGTAATCCCACCTCCTCATATGTTTCCCTAACGGCTGCCTCCTGCAGTGTCTCGCCCTTGTCCTGATGTCCGGCAGGTATATTCCATAAACCATGTATGTCAGGCCTTTTCTCCTGGACCATTAGGTACCTGCCCTGATCGTCGCGAAGTACCGCTCCCGCAACGTTAATCAAGGCTTCATCCGACATCTATGCCCTCGGCTATGTCGAAATTGACGTGGGTGTTGGTGACATCGTCTATATCGTCTAGCGCGTCCATCAGACGCATAACCTTGCCGGCGGTCGCGGCATCGTCGATCTTGACGGTATTATTGGGAACATAGGTAAGCTCGGCCTCTACTATGTCCATGCCGGCGTCATTAAGAGCATCACGGACCTTGGCCAGATCTTTCGGACCCGTATATACGACCGATTCGCCGTTTTCTTCCTGTACGTCTTCGGCTCCGGCCTCCAGGGCCTGCATCAGCACATCATCGCCAGAACCTTTGACACGGATCATGCCTTTGTGATCGAACTGAAAGGCGACCGCCCCCTTTTCAGCTATATTGCCGCCGTGCTTGGAAAAGGCCAGCTTTACATCCGGGTAGGTGCGATTGATGTTGTCGGTGGCGCATTCCACCATTATGGCCGTGCCGCCGGGACCATAACCTTCGTATAAGACTTCTTGGAGTTGTGCGGCGTTCTTGTCCTTAACGCGATCAATCGAACGCTGGATGTTGGCCGAGGGCATATTCGATGCTTTGGCTTTATCTATGGCCATGCGCAAAGCGAAGTTCGTTTCAGGATCGGTGCCGGCCCGAGCGGCTATCGCTATGGCGTTGCCAAGCCTGGTGAATACTGCGCCGCGGGCCGCGTCCTTAGCCGCCTTCTGGCGCTTTATCGTCGACCATTTACTATGACCGCTCACTTGTAGGGAGCTCCTTCCTGTACGTTATTCCTATCTGTTATTATAGCATTCGGGGGCGTGCTTGTCTTGTGGCGCAGCACTAGCGTGCACGCACCGATGACGGCGTAAAGCACTAACATACCCGCAAGGGATAAGCTGCGATCATGTAAGAATATATGCGGCAAGCCGGCCAGAATATGGGCGATGTTCAGCATATAATCCAGCAATATGGTGGCCGGCCAGGTGAACCACCCCGACACCGTACCGATCAACATCCCTGCCAAGCCTGCTATCAGCCCCAGCAGCATGGCAAGCGGTATAAGCGCGACCACCAATACATTCGCGGGCAGGCCTACTAGCGACATCTGACCGAATATGTGCAATATGAACGGTTCGCTCATGGCCTCGGCACATAGGCTCTCCAGCGCTACGCCGCCGATTATGGAACGTTGCCACCTACCGGGCCAACGGGCCTGCACCAACGGTGATAAGACCATGACGCCGAAGAATGCCAGGAAGCTCAGGTACCAGCTTAGGTCGCTCCATACATACACGGGATTGGCCCAGGCTGTGATAGCCGCAGCTAGGAATATCAGGTTCAGCGGTTTGAATTCCCGGCCATAATAGCTAGCGGCAAGACTTAACGTGCTAACTATGGCTGCCCTGACTATGGACGCGCTGGCGCCGGCCAGCAGAAGGAACATGGCTGTCAGCCCGAGTGAAAGCAAGGTCGAGAGACGTTTCGACCTACCGCCCAGCAGCCGCCTGCTGGCACGCAGTATGATCGTCAGGTTATAGCCGGAGACCGCTATGATATGGGTCAGGCCTACCTTGAGTAGATCCTGTTTGACCGCGTCTGGCAGATTGGCGCGCTGTCCGACCAGCAGACCCATCGCGAATGGCGCCAGAGGTTCCGGTAGCGCGGTCTGCATGCCAGCCGTGAATTGCTGGCGAAGCCTACTGGTAACGCTAGGGTAATGCGCCTTGACCGAGAGCTTAGCGTAGCTGATGCTGCCTTGATATACGCCGTAGCCGTCGTAGAGCTTGCCGCTGGCAGCCACCTCATCACCTTGGAACACGGCATCGGCGCCGAACCCGCTCAACTGGATACGTCCCGGTAGCCTGCGGCCGTCTGCCAGCCGTATGTGATCGGCACTGAACGTGAGTTGTTTGTTCCTGCCATACACGGCGTCTTCCATGGCGCGTGATGTGACCGTTATCTTGGCGTCGTGCAGTGTGTCATAGATGGACAGCCTAGCCATGTATGAGGCGCCGCGCCACCAGCCTGCGCAAGTACCCAGCACCAGACACGCCACAAGCGTTCGTATACTGTGCTTACGCCAGGACATCGCCGCTAAAAACGCGGCGCACCAGCACAATTCCACGGCCGGGCCTCGTCCGTAATGTGCCATGCCCACGCCGGTGACCACGCCTAAATACAGCGACAGGAGCACCGTGCTGCGCCGGAACCGGTGCCGCCATATCTGCCTCATGCTTAGGGATCATTCTAGCAACGCATGTTCCCGGCGCCGTCTTTATTAAGAATTACTTAATGGGATACGCAGTGTGCGGTTTGATATAATTTAATAAATGGAATGGTCTTTGTTCATCCTGTTGGGCCTGGCCGCCGGTGCCCTGAGCGGGTTAGTGGGAATCGGAGGCGGCGTGCTCATAGCGCCGTTGCTGGTCTTGTTGTTCAACTTTTCGCAGAAGACCGCACAAGGTACCACGCTGGCTTTGCTGGTTCCGCCGATAGGCATATTCGCGGCGCTCACCTACTACAGGCAAGGCTACGTCAATCTGTATGCTGCCGGCTTCATAGTCATAGGGTTCGTAATAGGCAGCCTATTGAGCGCCAGATATGTGACTCACCTGTCCAACGAGACGGTTACCAGGCTCTTCGCTGTCTTCCTGCTTCTGGTGGCAGTGAAGCTTCTGGTCAGCCCCAAACTGTGATTCTGCCGGCCTTCAATCGAAGTTCCGCAGCGTGAACCTGATGAAATCCAGCGTCTCATCCCACCGGTCGAAAGGCTGACCCATCTGCCATTTTTCGGCTTTTACGATCAGCCGGGTCCACTGCGGATAATGTTCCGCGGCCCACTTGGCAGCGGCGCGCTTGGAAACGACCCCGTCATTCTTGGCCCTATACAGGAAGCGGCACATGGTCAGCACTGAAAAGGCTTGCAGATGATCGACCGTCCAGTACTTGCCATCACCGAACGGTTCATCAGAATCTAGCTTATCCTTCCACCTGGTACGTAGGTCACGCCTGCAAGCCGCCCGCACGTCCTCCATACGGATCGACGGTATCACATCCTTGGGGTCCGGCCCCGTAAGCGCTATGCCGCTTTCGCGGACCTGGTAGAGGTTGATCAGCCAGTTGTCGCCATATTCAGGGTCAGGATTCCAAAATTCACCTGCGTTGAACAACGGTCGGCGACCCTTGGGCGGCATGACGCTGCCCAGGACCTTCCTGGGTACGTACGGTATCTCAATCCGTTCAGCCCAGTCCGGATAGCGGCTGCCGATAGCGTGGTGCATCTTCTTCAGAGCTCCTCGCTCATCATCGGAAAGCGGCTTTTCAAGTATGGCGTAAAAATCAAGGTCGCTGCTACCCCGGTCAAAACCACCATAGCTCAATGAACCGGTCAGATAAAATCCTGCAAGCTGGTCGCCTAATATATTCCGTAGGCCCCGTGTGAAAAGCTCAGCTATTTCATTTATATCGTCATAAGGCGTGAGTCTTTCCATGCATACATACTACACGCCGTGCCGCGTGATAACATATAAGCGATCATGCGAAAACAAAAAGTGGTCCTGCCCATACTGGCGCTCGTGCTTGCTAGCATACTGTGGGGTTCGAACACCGTGTTTATAAAGGTAGGCGTCTCCTCTATCCCCGTGCCCATATTCATAGCCTCGCGGTTCATGGTAGCCTCGATAATACTGCTGCCGTTGGCGATAAGGACCTGGCGGCCGATCGACCTAAAGGGCATACTTCTGCTTAGCTTATCGTCATTGTTTTACATGGGTCTCAGCGCTCTGGCGCTCAACATCGGCCTGTCCAAGACCAGCGCCAGCAATGCGGCGGTCATATACCTGCTCGAGCCGCTCATACTACTTGTACTTTCCGCTTCCTTCCTGAAGGAAAGATTGAGCCTGCGCACATTCATCGGCATATGTACCGCGCTTGCCGGCTCCATGATCATTATCGGCAAGCCATGGGCCACGGGCGGGAACGGCACCGAGCTGACCGGCAACCTGTTGGTAGCGATCGCAGCCTTCTGTTTCGCCATCAGCACGCTGATATGCAAGCCGCTGGCCAGCAAGGTTAGCATGGAACAGCTTACCTTCCTGAGCCTGTTCCCCGGTACGATACCCGTAACGGTCTATGTCCTTACCCGGCTGCATGGCTGGGATATATCGACGGTCACGACAGCCAGTTGGCGGGCATGGATTGCCAGCACCATAGCGGTCATATTCGCCAATCTGCTCTTCTTCTTCGCTCTTAACTATAAGAAGGCATTGGACACTGGCGTGTACCAGTACCTGGAGGCCGTCACGGCCATAGTAGTGGCATGGATGCTGCTGGCGGAAAGACCCGGCCTTAATTTCTATATTGGCTCGGTCCTGGTGTTCACCGGACTATATCTTTCCGAATTCTACAAGTTGCGGATCAACAACTGAACGATGGCCGCTAGCGCCACCGCCGCCCAAACTATATTCAAAGCCACCGGCTGTTTATCCTTTTTCGATGCTGCTTCAATCATAATGCCGATCGCGCCCGTAAGGTTCAGCAATTGGTACGCATAGCTTTTGGCCACTATGATATTGAAGCTCAGCAGCGCGTAGGCCGCCAGTATGGCGATCACGCCGTACCAGCCGATGAACGATATCGCCTTAGCCTTCATAGCATTATCGTAACAAAAAAGAAGGCGCTTCCGCGCCTTAATTATCATGTATAGTAATCTGTGGTAGTTACATCATGCGAAAACAAAAAGTCTTTCTGCCTATAGCGGCCTTGTCGATAGTCAGCATTCTTATGGGCGCTGACAACGTCTTCATAAAGATGGGTGTAGCATCTATTCCGGTCGGTATATTCATGACTATGAGGTTCCTGGCTGCTTCTCTCCTATTGTCGCCTCCCGCCATCCGCAATTGGAAGCCGCTCAGTTCCAAGACATTTCTGCTAGCCAGTCTGGCCTCTATATTTTATGTAACTCTCAGCTCCTTGGCGCTCTACGTAGGGCTAACGAAAACTACAGCAAGTAACTCTGCCATCATCTATCTGCTGGGCCCGCTCATCTTGTTGGTGTTATCGGCTTCTTTCCTAAAAGAGCGGCTTAACTTCCGGACTTTTCTGGGTATATGCATCGCGATCATCGGATCATTGATCATCATAGGTAAGCCCTGGACTAGCAGCGGGAATAGTTCTGAGCTGGTCGGCAACCTGTTGATCGTAGTAGCGGTTTTCTGTGTGACGGTCAGCGTGGTCATATGCAAACCCCTGACCAAGAAAATGAGTATCCAACAGTTGACCTTCCTATATATGTTTATTGGTACGCTGCCGATAGCCGCCTACTCCTTCAAGCAATTCCATGGTTGGGACTTCACGGCGACGACCGCTTCTGGATGGGTCGGGCTGGTAGGTAGTACCCTTGCCGTGGTGTTAGCCAAGCCCCTGTTCTTCTTTGCCCTTAGACATAAGAGAGCGATGGACACCGGCGTATATGATTATGCTGAGTCTGCTGCCACTATCATTATCGCGTGGATCTTGTTATCTGAGTCGCCGACACCTACTTTTATAGCCGGGTCAGCCCTGGTATTCGTCGGCGTGTTTCTTGCGGAATCCTCAGGCATCAGAAAACGCGGGCTGGTCCTACATAGACATTAAGGACGCTATGCCAGCAGTGCAGTCTTGGGGTCCGTCGCTTGCTCTAAATAGTCTGTAAAACCCAGGCAAACATCAGGCTTGTTTTGTGGAGCGGTGTCATCAAGTCTAATCATGGGAACAATGGCATGCCCTATGAGTTTATTAGCGAAAACTAATGGCACATCTTCATCCGGCGGCATGGAAAGGCTAATCGCAGACACGCCCCGTTCAGCAATCTCTACTATCCTTTTAATAATTTTCTCTCCTTCACTATATAGCCGCTCCTGGGTAATGCCACGACAAGATAGCGCAAGAGGCACTCCTGTAGACTCATGCAGGTCCAATAGGTCTTTTATGGGCAATTCTTCCCCCTTCCAGTTTGGTTCTTCTATTGCCTTTACCTTCGGTGGCCAAGGCAGAAACGACAGTTCCTTACAAAAAGCGTGAACCAAACAATCCTGCGCGCCGTAATCATCGATCACCTTTCTGGCCGCGGGAATAACTTTGGTGTCTTTCAGGTCTAAGACAAGAAATAAGTTGGCCGCCCTAGCTTCTTTGACGACAACTTCAAGCGGAAGATTATCGGGTGGTGGTAAGTGCGCACCCTCGTAATAGGACAAGGGATGACCGACGTATATGACGCCCTCCGGCGTTATGGAAATATCTACTTCAAGACTTTTCTTGGCGGCTGCAGCCGCATCCATGATTTTCCGGTCAATGACATGAGTATGGAAAACGTTAAAAGGTTTATGGAGCTTGGCGGCTCTTATGACTGGGTTGCTATCCATGATTATTTCATGCCTATCGATGGCGTGACTATTTGGAGGGCCCAGTGGGACTCGAACCCACGACACCCTGCTTAAAAGGCAGGTGCTCTAACCGGCTGAGCTATGGGCCCGCTGTGCATCGCGGGCGAGCGATTAACTCCTTACAATTATCCTGAATCGCAGTGAAAAGTCAATCGCCATCACCTCTTGTGGCGGCGCTTGCCGGCCTTTGGGCGCTGCAGCCAAAGCACGAGCAGGCAGACTAAGGCGCTGGCGCCGACTATCAGGACCTGGGCCTTCTGGACCTGATCCCAAAGCGACGAACCGATGATGTTGTGCGCGGCTCCGGGTGGCAACAGCGGCACTATAAGCAGCGCCCCTAACAGGCCTACCCCTGCGGCTGGTAACGCGTTAAGCAGCAAGCGCGACGTCCCCTGCACGGTCCTTATCATGAATATGGTAGTCAGGACCACGGGGAATAGCAGCAGCAAGATCTTTATGTTGCTATTGCTGGTAGTTATGGATGTCACCGTATGCGAACCCGAGAAAGTAGTCAGGAAAGAGCCGGCGTCGTTTGCGGTGAACTGGACCAGTACGTCGCCCAGGCAAAGGCTCAGGAATACCAGCGTGGCGTTCACCCTGAGCAGCAGGAGCAACGCCACCGGCCCCAGCACTATAAGTCCCAGGATGAGTTCAGGGCTCATATGCTTAGGCCGCCCTTGGCATGCAATACGCGCGTGAATACCACATATACGGCAGCCAATACTATCAGCAGTATCAGGATCAACAAAGTCAGGAAGCCATTTTCATCGGTTCGTTTTATTTTCATGGTAGCTATCATTATTATCAGCTCTGTGTAAGATTTTGGCAATATAACATAACCACATATTTGCAATTTTATACTGCTCATGCTATAATAAAATGTATGCCGCAGCCCCGTGTTTCGTCATCACCAGAGTCTGATGAGCCAGCAGATAATCTGCCGGAGCCTTTGGCGCCCCACTTTGCCCTTCAGCAGGCACTTATGAATAGTTACATAGGGGCGTTGGGTATGGCCCAGGGGGCGGAAGAAAGGGCATTGGCAGCGGAAGAGAGGGCTGAGGACGCAGAAGCAAAGGCCAGGATCGACCCCATAAGCGGTTTGCAAAGCTATGTAGCGCTACAGGAGGCTTTCTCTGGCTTACAGGGCGGAGAAGTTGAGAACCCAAGACGTAGGGGAGACTTTCCAAGCGGGCCGCACACCCTGGTAGTGCTTGATTTAGACAACTTCAGCGATATAAATACGCGTTATGGTCACGAGGGCGGCAATCAAGTTTTCCGCCAGGTAGCAGGTGCTATACGTAGCAGCATACGAGACCGCGACATAGCGGCCAGGATTACCGGCGGCGATGAGATAGCCGTGCTGCTTCCCCGCGTAAGTGGAGACAAGGCGCTCGAGATTGCCGAAAAGATACGTTCCAGCGTAGAGGACGGATCAGAGGTCACGATCAGCGCAGGCGTCACTACCGTAGAAAAGGATGACACGCTTAAGGATAGTTTGGGCCGGGGTGACAGAGCGGCATATGCCGCGAAAAAACAGGGTCGCAACCGAGTGGTCCCATTCACTCCAGACTTACCAGAAGTACCTAAACTAGGTGATTAAAACTCTCTCAACAGCTCTTGCTGGTGTTTGCTGAGCTTGGTGGGGGTATCGACGACTATGGTCACGATGTGGGCGCCGCGGGTATTACCCCTTAGGTGGGGCACGCCGTGATTGGATAGCTTGAAGTCCGAGCCGGACTGGGTGCCGGCGGGCACTTTCATCCGGACAGGGCCATCAACGGTATCGACGTCTATCTCCGCGCCTAGGGCCGCCTCTACCATACCTACGTGTTCTTCGCTGAGTATCAGGTCGCCTTCGCGCGTGAACTTCTTGTGGGGACGCACTCTTACATTCACGTATAGGTCGCCCTTGGGGCCGCCCGCTATGGCTTCGCCGTGTTCTCGCAGACGTATGGTGGCGCCATCGTCTATGCCTGCGGGGATCTTGAGCTGTATGGTCTGCCTCTTGGTGTGCACGCCCTTGCCCTTACATACCGTACACGCCTTTTCCGGGACCTTACCGGTACCGTGGCACTTTGGACATACGCCGGGCTGCTGTATGTTGCCGAATATGGTGCGCGTGACGTTTATGACCTGGCCTGAGCCCTTGCACTGGTCACAGGTCTTAAGCTCATGGCCCGGTTCGGCCCTGCTACCCTTGCAGTGTTCGCAGGTATCATCCAGCTGGAGATTCAGATCAGCTTCGGTACCGAATACAGCGTCTTCGAAGCCGATTTCCACGCCCGCTTCGACATCGCGGCCGCGCGTCTGTTTAGGACGGCCACCGCCAGGGGCTCCGCCGCCGAAGAAACTGCCGAAGATGTCGCCTAGCCCCAGATCTCCGAAATCGAAATTGATGTTCTGGCCCTGTGCCCCTCCGAACCCGCCGCCGAAAGGATTGCCTCCGGCCGCGCCGCCGACCCCTGCATGTCCGAATTGGTCATAGCGTTTGCGTTTCTCGGAGTCCTTGAGCACCTCGTAGGCCTCATTGAGCTCTTTGAACTTGGTCTCGTCGCCACCGCGGTCCGGGTGGTGCTCGACGGCGGCGCGCCGGAACGCTTTCTTGATCTCGTCCGGCGAAGCGTCTTTCTTAACTCCCAGTACTTCGTAGTAATCACGCTTAGTAGGCATCGGATAATCCTTCCCAAGCGTATGTCCGGGGCATTGTTATATACTGCGGTCTTTCACCAGGCATATACCTATTGTACCTGTCGGCGGGATGGCCCGCTTAGTCTTTCTTGTCTTTGTCGTCGACGACTTCGCCCTCTACGGCTTCGTCTTTCTTGTCGGATTTGTCGTCATCGGCCCCAGCTTCGGATTTCGGCTCGGACTGGGCCTGCTCGTACATCTTGGAACCGATAGGCATGAGCTTATCGTTCAGTTCCTTCGCGGCGGTTTCCAAGGCATCCTTGTCGGCCTTCTCATCCTTCACGATTTTCTGAGCGGCTTCCACGGCCTCGTCCAGGGCCTTCTTGTCATCGTCGGAAAGCTTGTCGCCGTTGTCTTTCTTCAGCTTCTCGGCCTGGTAGATAGCGCCGTCAAGCAGGTTGCGGGCCTCCACCGTCTCTTTCTTGGCCTTGTCTTCGTCGGCATGGGCCTCGGCTTCCTTGGCCATCTTTTCTACCTCGGTCTTGTCCAGATTTCCGGAACCGCTGATCGTGATGCTCTGCTCCTTGCCGCTACCTTTGTCCTTGGCGCTGACATTAAGTATTCCGTTGGCGTCAATGTTGAATGTGACCTCTATCTGGGGCACTCCGCGCGGCGCGGGCGGGATGCCGTCCAGTATGAAACGGCCTAACGATTTGTTGCCTTCGATCATGTCGCGTTCACCTTGGGCCACGTGGACCTCTACCTGCGGTTGGTTATCAGCCGCCGTAGAGAAGACCTCTGACTTGGATGTAGGTATGGTGGTGTTGCGCTCGATGAGCTTGGTCATCACTCCGCCCATGGTCTCAATGCCCAGGCTTAAGGGTGTCACGTCCAACAGCAGGACGTCCTTGACGTCGCCCTGCAGCACTCCGGCTTGTATCGCCGCGCCTATGGCTACGACCTCGTCGGGGTTCACGCCCTTCATAGGGTCCTTGCCGAATATCTGCTTTACCTTTTCCT
>CAZSAN010000123.1:0-5365 GCA_964604985.1 uncultured Candidatus Saccharibacteria bacterium
CCTCTCGGCCAGGGGATACATGCGGACCATCAAGGTCGCTAGGACCATAGCCGACCTGGAAGAGGCTCCAGCAATAACGGGCTTACATCTGTCAGAAGCCCTCAGCTACCGACCAATTCTTAGTTGACCTCTGGTAGCTCATCTGTTAAAATGCTTTTACTCTGGATGAAGCTCAAATGGCCGCATCCGATAGCAGTCATTAACCACCAGCAAGGAGAAGCACTTATCGCCAGACACACCCGCCTGAATGATCAGATTCGGGCAAGCAAGTTGCGAGTCATCGACGAGGACGGCAAGCAACTAGGCATCCTAAGCCGGCAGGAAGCGCTGGACGCGGCCCGCGAGCATGACCTTGACCTAGTGGAGATATCCCCCGACGCGGATCCTCCAGTGTGCAAGATCATAGATTGGGGCAAGTACAATTATCAGCGCACCAAGCAGCAGCAGAAGAATCGCAAGACCGCGAAGACTCTGGACATGAAACAGATGCGGTTCGGGCTGAAGATCGGAGCCCACGACCTAGCCATCAAGATGGACAAGGTCAGGAAGTTCCTAGAAGCGGGTCATAAGGTGAAGATTACCGTATTCTACAGGGGCCGGGAGCAAGCCCACAAAGAGATAGGGTTCCAAAAAGCCCAACAGGTGATCGAGGATTTCGGTGATACAATAATAGTCGACCAACCGCCGCAACTGGCGGGCAGACAACTAAGCTTCGTAGTGAGACATAACCCAAGGAGTAATAATGCCAAAACTGAAGACGCATAGCGGCACCAAGGACAGGGTCCGTATAACCAAGAACGGCAAGGTCCGTGTCGGTCATGCCAATATGAACCACTTCCTGAGCAAGAAAAGCGGAGGCCGCAAGCGCTCGCTACGCGGTCTGACCACGCGCACAGGCAAGATGGCCAAGAATATCAAGAAGAATATGGGGGCCGCATGAGGGTAAAGAGAGGCGTCACCAGCCACGCCAGACACAAGAAGATCCGCAAGGCTACCAAGGGTTTCTCGCACGCCAACCGCGTCAGCGTACGGCGTGGCCGTCAGGCTCTCACCAAATCCCTGCAATACGCCACGCGTGACCGCAAGAACCGTAAACGCACCTTCCGCCAGCTATGGAACGCGCGCATCAATGCAGGCGCCCGACAGAACGGCAGCACCTACAGTAAGCTGATCGCCGGCCTCAAAAAGGCCAATATCGAACTTGACCGCAAGGTTCTGGCCGAGCTGGCCGTGAACGAGCCTAAGGCCTTCACCGCCGTCGTCAAGGCCGCTAAGAAGTAACAGATTTGTTATCAGTTCTGGTTGACCTCTAGGCGGACGCCTGGGATGCCTGATTCGAAGGCATCTATCTTGTCGATGGTGACCGTGGCTTTGAGAATGCGCTTATCTTCAAGCATCTTGGCCGCTATTTCCATGGCAAGCCTCTCGATAAGATTGAAGGACTTGCTCTCTACTATGTCGATTATCGAGCGCCGCAGACGGGACCAATCAGCCGTATCGGATAGATCATCGGACACGGTAGCATTGGAGTCGGACATGCCGAGCTCCACGGTCACGCTGAAACGCTGCGGACTTTCTTTTTCGTGGTCATGAACGCCATGCTTACCGGCTATGACCAGGTCCTTTATAAAAACTGTTAGCGGCATGGGGCCTCCGGGGTCCCGACTATGATCATTTATGCGGTCAGACCACCTGTAAGCCGGGTTTTGTCGGACCTTAAAAGGTCCGGCTGATCATCTATCTAGGCGTACCGTTGCCGGCACGCTCAAGCGGTTCTTGTGGTGGATCCTTAGCGGGACACTTCGAGCTTTAGGCTCAGAAAGGGTCCATCTCCTTGCAGCAGACAGGGTTTACCTCTCCGCGCCGTCACCGGCGCGGACTGCGGGCTCTTACCCCGCTCGTTTCACCCTTACCCCCGTTGCCAGGGGCGGTCTCGTTTCTGTGGCACTTTCCCTAAGGTTGCCCTCGGTCGCCGTTAGCGACTGTCCTTTCCCTATGCTGCCCGGACTTTCCTCGTACGCTTAAATGTGCACGCGATCAGCCGATGATCTGGCCGCGTAAGTATTATACCACCTCTGTTATTTAAGCGCCACTGCCGTTGCCGCTCAGATGAGCGTCCAGCGCTTTGTTCACCTCGGCGTCGGCCAGCTTGTTGAACTCGCGGGGCACATGGCTGAACTCTATCTTGTCGAACGTAGCGGCGAGCTTCTTGATGGCGTCATGTATGGGCCACAGATCACGGTTCTTAATCTTGAATATGCCCTTCATCTGATTCACTACGAGCAGGCTGTCCAGATAGGCATTAACCTCTTTGACGCCCATCTTCCGGCATTCTTCCAGCGCCAGCTTCAAAGCGGTATATTCGGCGACGTTATTGGTGGTCACGCCCAAATAGACTCCCTGCTCCACCAGTACGGTGTCCTCCATATCCATGATGACGAAGCCGCTGGCGCTCGGACCGGGGTTGCCGCGGGAACCGCCATCGGTGAATATCTTGACTTCGTCCGGATGAGCATCCGGCTCGCCGGCCGAGGCTTGCTTAGGCGACATGCCCTCGGCCACGCCGTCGATAGCCTCGGCTAACTCGTGGTCCTTCTCTGTGATCTTCTTGCCGCCCTCGTGGGTTATGAGCCAGATCTGGACCACGCTCCATTCGTTCTCCCAACGGGGATGATGCTGATATTCCTCGGCCAACTCTGCGACCTTCTGCATGAAAGCCCAGGCCTGTTTGAAATTTTCGAAGTTGAACTGTTTATACAGCCCGTGTTTTGTCTCTTGCCACATCCACCCTATTGTACAGGGTCCCGTAGGGAATCCGCCAACATAAGCTTCGCCTGGGGCATATAAGCGTTAAGTTTGACCGTCTCTACTCCGAACCCTCTGGCTGCTTCGACCAGTTCGTCCCTTGTACCTATCAATACCTTCGGCAGTTCTGGCCGGATCAGGCCAGCGTCCAGGAATTGCTGCCACGTAGCGTCGGCAAAAACCTTTTCAGTCCCTTCCTCAGCCTCCAGACTTACATAGTGATGATATATGCGCCTCGGCGCAGAAACACGCATAGCCCGGTGACCCATAGCGCCAAGATAGCCGACCATCAACTTGGTAGCAGGCACGCATAACCCTATACAATGTACGTTTTCTGGAGATGCGCCGTAGTCAGCAACCAACGACGCATAAGTCATGTCAGCAGCGTCCAATATGTCTGCCTGTGTCAGCTCTCCGAGATGCTTGGTCTGTCTCAATTGGGTCGAAGCGCGAATCATATTGTCAGATAATATAATAAAATGAGTATTTTATCAACTCTACGAAGTTAAGGGTGCATGCGCCTATAATGGGACTAAGTTGGCCTCGGACCATGACGACCGGATCATCGCCTTTGCCAATGAACTGCTTGAAGTCTAATCATCTTCCAGATAAGCGGCCTTGAAGCTTCGGCCTTGGTCGCTATTGCGCAGGTTTGCCAACGCCCTATACAGATTGCTGGTGACGTTCGTGTCGCTTATGTGCAATATGCTTCCCGTCTCGGCACTTGTAAGTTCTTCGCCGTTGGCCACGTATTTGGCCAGTATGACCCTCCTCTGCTGCCATGGAAGCATATCTATCATAGCCAGCAGATCAGCCCTTCTCTGACTTACCTCTAGCGGTATCTCGTCCTCCACCGGTGCGACCGTCTCGTCCCTAAGCCGGTCGACCTTAGCGGGATCCATGGGCTCGACCAGGTCCGCGCCGTGGCGATGACGGTCCCTAAGAACGTTATAGGAGCGCGTGGATACCACCTTGTGTATATAGCCCTGGGCTTTCGGGTTATCCAAGTCTACGTCCCTGGCCAATAGGGCCGCCAGGTTGTCGTGTCTGACGTCCTCGGCATCGATGGCGGCATCTTCCTCGGACAACCGTTTGGCACCAAACCTGATATTATGTCCGGCCGCTGCCATGAGCCGCTCAAAGCCTGCGTCCGGATCAGGTGCCATATATTGCTCACGTATACCCATTAAAGGGTCATGATACATTTCTTCCAAGGCACCCAATAGGACTTTTCTCACAGGCGGGCCAGCCGACCCCCGTGTCCGGATGCCTGCTTATGATATGTCATTTCAAAAGTGATGGTCGGGGTGACAGGACTTGAACCTGCGACCTCACGGCCCCCAGCCGTACGCGCTACCAACTGCGCCACACCCCGAGAGTCGGGCGCCAGGCTTGATTACCTGAGAAAAACCCAGGTGGGTGTCCGCACGCTTAAAGGCCACGGCCTAAGCAAATCTTGGACTCCCTATATCGTAGTATCAGATAATATTCACCTGGCGAGAGGATTTTCGCCCTACCCGACTAGTTAGATTATACGCTAAGGCAGCAGTTGTAGGATAAAATTGTCCAGATTGGTCAGTATGGGTATGAGTACTCCTGTCAGCACCAGGCCGAACACCAGGAACAGACCGTAGGGCTCTATCTGGTCCATGAACCTTTGCACGGATTCCGGCGCGAAGGCATATAGCACCCTTGAACCGTCGAGCGGCGGTATGGGTATGATGTTGAATATGAACAGCACCACGTTCAGCTCTATAAAAGTAATCATGAAGTCTATCAACGGGCCGCCGGCCGTCACCAGGTGCAGTAACAGGGCCGTCAGCACTGCCAGCACCAGATTGGTAAGCGGGCCGGCGGCCGCGACCAGAGCCGCTCCGAATTCCTCGAACTTCACCCTGTCAGGATTGAAAGGTACCGGTTTGGCAGCCAGTATGGGCACTTGGAACAGTATCAAGGTGATGATGGGCAGGGCTATGGTGGTGAACGGGTCTATGTGCCGTAACGGATTCAGGCTCAGGCGACCCATATCCTCGGCGGTCGTATCGCCCAACCAATGGGACGTGAAGGCGTGCATGGCCTCATGTATCGATAACGCCAGGATTATCGATATTATCACGTATATTAGGTTGGGCGTGGCCAGGTCGCTCAGCATCCGTCTTAGTATAGCAGCTGGTCAGAGCAGCCCTCTGTGGCCAGCGACGTCATGTACCCGCAGATAGGCAGCTCCGGACCTTGCCGCTAAGCGTCCGGCCTCCAGGTTCGGCCCTAGTTCCATGCGCTTATCTCCCAGGAAACGCTTGCGCGAATAACCTATCATAACGGGATAGTCAGGTACTTCTTTTGCGAACTCCAGGAGTTGCCTGTTGAGCCGCTCCGTCTTGCCAAAGCCTATGCCAGGGTCAAGGATGATCCTATCCTTGAGCAAGCCTTCTTTCTGCAGGAGCTCGGCCTTGGCCAACAGATCCTTCTTGATCCGGCTTTGGTCATCTATAAGCTCTCCGTGGTGCGCGGCCTGCGGATCGGCGGCCGGCAGATGGCTGATCACGCAGCGGGCTTTGGC
>CAZSAN010000124.1:0-8403 GCA_964604985.1 uncultured Candidatus Saccharibacteria bacterium
TGGCCGAGCATGATTATCAGACCAACATAGCAGCTAAGAAAGAGGTGGAAGAGCTCATGGAGGCCCACAAGAAGCAGCTGCAGCGCATCGACGAGATCCTGGCCATACTCAAGTCGCAACAGCAATAGATAAATTGTAGGAAAATTTACAGCCCTAGGTTCGTGCGTCGGCTATGATGCTGTCAGTGGAGTTTATTGATAGGGAGGGAGAGCCTACCATGACACGACAGCAAGGACCACGCCCCAAAGCCTCAGGCGCACCGAGGGTCTGGTGGCGGGCATATCTTAGTTATTGAGCCTGGCGTTTGTCACGTTGGGCTTCGAGGTGCTCATCGACCGCGGTGGGCAACTCCCCGCTGATAGTGCGCGGCCACAGCTTGTGGGAATGCACGTAGGCTATCTCCATGGAGTAATACAATATCTGTGCCTGCAGGTATAACCAGAACATCAGGCCTAGCGCCAAAGCGAAATAGCTATAGAGCGCGTCCAGATTCTTAAGCTGATGAGCAAGTATGAGCCCGCCCACCAGCTGCAGGACCACGAGCCCAACGGCAGCGCACGCAGCCCCGACGCGCGTCTCCTTGAGCGGAAGATGCCGGGGCAGACTGAAATCAAGCAGGAAGTTGAACACCCAGAACAGTATGAACATATTGATCAGGACAGATAGCACGCGGAAGCCTGTGCTTTGACCGGCCGCCGCAGTCAGACCGGTCAGAACTGATGCGGCCACGAAACCGGTGGCGCCCACTAACAGCAGGGCCAAGCTCTTGAGCAACGATTTCGGAAAGGCATCGCGCTGCGACTCGGGAACCTGCCATACATGCTGCACGCCCTTGCGAAAAGCGTCGGCTACGCCGCGGGCGCCGTACAGCGTGAACAATATTCCGACCACCAGGGCGAAGCCGTTGCGGTGCAGGGCATGGACATGCGAGGCCAGCTCCTTACCCAGTAGCGGAAAGTAGTCAGTGACTGAGCGTACGACGGTGGTCTGTAGTTGGGAGTTGCTGATCACGTCCGTTGTTATGGTGGTCAGCAGTAGCAACAAGGGGAAAAGCGATAGGAAGCCATAGTAGGTAAGGAGTGCTGCCTGCGTACCCGCAGCGTCCTCGCCGTAGCGCTTCACTACGGCAAAGCTGAATGCCGCCGCACGGTGTTTCTGCTGGAAGCCATCTATATTCCGGACAAGTTTCATCAAGGCGACCATGTCGCAAGTTTAGACCATAACCGTCGTTTTGTGAAAATGTTTACAGCGTGATACCAGGCGCCGGACGGATAATTATGGGTGCGATGGAACGAAAGCAAAGGGGGATAAAAGATATGTCCAACGAAGAAATAGAAGCACTGATGGAAAGTTTCGAAAAATGGGACGCCAAGCAGGCAAAACACGATTTCATACACCGCATGGAGCGCAAACTGCACCGCAAGGAGCGTATGGGGCGCTAGAACCTTCTGACACATGCCGCAAGCGGACCCGGCCTTTAGGGCCGGGTCCTTTTTTATCCCGGCATCTCCTCAGAAGCGCATGCGGTGCATAAGGCGATCCACCGCATCATGTCCGCGCTGTTCCATCGGTAGATGGTCGGCAAGTACCTCTACGATCCTGTCCTCTTCTTCGGGGGGGTAGTAGATGGTGGTGGGAATGGCAAAGCGTCTGAGCGGCATGAACACTATGCTGGAAAACGCGCCCTCCGGAAGTACGGAGAATGACTGGAAATCATCATAACTATAGCTCTTGGGCCCTATCTTGAGACCTCTGGAGCCTATCCTGTATTCAAGTTGTCTGGGCTGATGCCCCGCGTATATCCCCAGAAGCAAGCCGGCCACCAATATGACGCCTACGGAAATGAAATCCTTGGTGACCAGATAGACGAGTCCAGCGAAGACCAGGGCGCCCGCGGCCAGTGCCGCATACCAGCCGAATGGTTTGGCATGGGCTATGAATTCAGAGGCGGTCCACACAATTTCCTGCGGATCGGGTTCTTCGGCATCCTGCTCATCCAGACCTTCATAGCTCCAGCCGCCTGGTTGCGACGGGGGTACATCCGCGTCGGTTAACTGTTGAGGTCGTCCGGACTGCTCCCCATCATCCGGTAATTCCTGGGGGTCAGAGGCAGTGGATTCTGCCAAGGGCGTCTGCGCCTGTTGCGGCGGAGCGGGAGCAGGCTCTTCTTGCGCTACCTCATCCTGTGGCGGATCCGGCTGTGGCGGGGCTGTGGGCGCGGGCTGACCGACCCCTGTAGGACTGACGGTCTGTCCGGGCTGCGGCGTTCCAGATTCCATAAGCGTTATTGTACTCCAGCACCATCGGCAAGACAAAAGGCCACCCCATCATGCGGAATTGCCGCTTTTGAAAATATACTTTTTGCTGATATAATCACCCCTGTTAAAGACCGCGTCCAAGGAAGGGTGTCCGAGCGGTTTAAGGAACTGGTCTTGAAAACCAGCGTGCCGGCAACGGTACCGTGGGTTCGAATCCCACCCCTTCCGCCAAAATCGGTTAAAATGGTAGTCACGGAGAGGTACCCAAGTGGCTGAAGGGGTCGGTTTGCTAAATCGATAGGGGGGCGTTAGCCCCCGCGAGGGTTCGAATCCCTCTCTCTCCGCCATTTTTTCATATATTTCAGTCCTTGGCCTTCCAGGGATTATCAAACGGATACTTTAGATTGAATTCGTTGGATGGTCCAAGCCGGCCGTAGATGGAGTCTATCTGGTATATATACTGCCTGAAGCCGCCGAAACAAAGAAAGATCAGCACCAGCAGGTATGCGGACCCTGTCTTCAGTGCCATTGCCGCCCACGACTTATAGCGCCTGAGGGCCGCATGCAACCCCAGCGCCATAAGCACGTATACATACGGCAGAACCGGTAAGAGATATCTGGCCGACAAGGCCGCGGGACGACCCAGCTGTAGATAGTCATGGTAGTTCCTACCCCATAGGAAGAGTACATAAGTAACACTTATGACGGACAATGCAGCCACCTCTGGATGCCTACGCCTGAGTTGCCGAAAGTTCACCGCCAGACATATGAACCCGGCAGCTCCCACGGATCCGGTTATGACTACGAAGGGCAGCGACATATCGTAAAGGCCGTAGAAAGGGGCTATGACGCCGAACAGGCCGAACGTATTCACGAGCAACCAGTAACCTGTATACTCGAACACATTCATCTTGTGTTCAGCCGGATGGGCCGCGTAGTACCGTTTGGCCAGATTATTACCGTCCCATGCGTAATATTTGCTGCAGGCGTTTATGTCCAAGACCTGGTTACATTGTGGTACCGGATTATGATAACGGACCAGGTTGACCACGTAGAACCTGGTGAACAGGAACATGCTGACCAGGGTCGCGGCGACCAGTAATACCTTGATATATCGGTTCACAGCCCGGAAGGATGACTTAGCGCTGGCGATTATACCGGCCCTGTCCAGGGTCCAGCGGCTAATCAGCCGCCACAACACCGATATAGAGATAGCCAGAAGCACAGGCAGGAACGCGAACTTGATAAGGCTGGAGAGCAGGCTCAGCGACAGCAGCGCAAGGAAGAGCGCGGCGTCAAAGTTCCCATTCCCAAGGCGCCGCAGGAATCGCATCATGACATATACGCACGAACTGACCGCCAGGATCAGCAGATTATCGTAGCTGATCTGGGCGGACAATACGGTCATTATGGGCGTAAGTGCAAAAACCAATATTATGACGTTCGATAGCGGATCGGATACTCGCATAAACCTCAACATCTTCCTGAGAACGATGAATGTAGCCACCGCAAGCGCCACATTGATCAGGCGCAGGCAAATCACTTGTGCTACCGGGCTGTCGGTCATGAACGCAATCAATCTGTAAGGAAAGCTCATCAGGTAGTGGTAGAGAAACGAGGAATTCTGCACCAGGGCACCGAACTTATACGTGCTGGGCGGCTGGCTCGTGATCACGGGGTTAAGGTGATGGCTGAAATACCTTATGAGGCCGAGGTGATACGCTTCATCAAAGGCCATGGGGAAACGGCTGGTCAGAGACAGCCATCCGGCCTCCAGAGTGAACACAAGCATGCCTGCCCAGAAAGTCCATCTGGAGCCTAGCAGTCTTATCGCATCATTGATCTTTGTTTGCATCTGGCTTCTCTGCCTTGATTCTATCAACGTTTCACGCCCTGGCGAAGACGACGGCCGATATATGCTCCGCGCCTTGCCGGTAAAGCGCCTTCGCCGCGGCCTCCAAGGTCGCGCCCGTGGTCATCACGTCGTCTATGAGCAGTATCTCCCGGCCGGCGGTCCGGGCAACGCCTCTGGAGCGGAAAGCATCGTCTAATTGCAGCAGGCGGCGCTGCCTTGAATTCCCCAGCTGCCGGGAACGTCCCTTGCGTATCAAGCAGTCGGCGTACGGCAACCCGGACCGCCGGCTCAGCTCTCTGGCCATCAATTTAGCCTGATCATATCCGCGCCAGCGTACGCGGCTGGCTGCCGTAGGCACCGGTACTATGATCCGCCGCGTATCTGCTTCGAGCATCGGCGCCAGCAATGACGCCATCTCTTTCGCCGCGGCCTTGGCGCCGGAAAACTTAAGCCGTAGCACCAGCTCCTTCGCTATACCTTCATATGCTGTCCTAGCCCCTACCCGGTGCAGCCGTTCCGGTTCCATGCATTCCGAGCAGGTCAACGCTCCGGCTGCCGGCCGGCTACACCGGTAGCACCGTTCATCAGCGGTGGGCATAAGCTGACAGCAACCGGCGCACAACAGACGCCCTTCGGCTGAACAGCCCAGGCATTCATACGGTACCAGTACGGACAGTAGGTGGTCGATAATGCTCATGTTGTGTTTAATGTGTTGTAAATATGTGCCTCAAGGCGTTGCGTGCCCCTTACCGCCTAAGCTATACTGCTAGCAATACAAAAATGCAAGATTTTTAATCTCTTTAGGGCTACTGCTCCCGGCGAAAATGCAGACAGTACCATAAATAAACGGAGGGTAACACGCTATGGCGCGAAAGAATCGCGACGATGACTTGCTATTGGAAGAGGATGAATTAACCGCAGCTTTCTTGGGCGATGAGACCGCCGTTGCTACCGAGCCGGTTCCAGCTACCGGTGCGGCTCCAGCCGTGGAAGACGAATGGGACGAGGACGAGAACGTACCCGGGCAATTGGCAGTCGACGTTTATGAGACCAAGCAGAAGCTCGTCGTCAAAGCCCGCACCGCCGGCGTTAACAAAAGCGATCTGGATGTCAGCATATCAGACAACCAGCTGACCATACGCGGCACCCTCAGCTCCGGTACCGAGGAAGGGGTAGAGAACTACTTCCTTCAGGAATGCTACTGGGGCGAATTTTCCCGGACCATAGCTCTGCCCGTACCCGTCAAGGAAGACGAGATAGAGGCTGTGCTGAAGGACGGCGTGCTGACGATCAGCTTCACGAAGGTGCAGCAGGACACGGTCAAGAAGATCCAGGTCCTCTAGAGCTACCGCTCTTACCGACCAAGGCTCCTGAAAAGTAAAAGCTCCCGGCTTACGGGAGCTTTTCTGTTAGTCTTGTCCGGGCTACTACTATTGGTAGTCCTTGGTTTCCCAGAGGCTAGCTGCCTATCTGGCTGGACTGATTGAGTACGAAGTGGATTATCAACTGCGCCAACGCTACGATTATCAGACCGACTATGGCGTAGATCAAGCTGTTCTTGGCCGCTCCGACCCTGCCGCTTTCACCTCCGGAGATGATATAGCGGAAACCGCCGTAGATGATCATGATCACCGACGCCGCGCCCACTAGCACAGAGAACCAGGTGACCACCTTCTTGGAAAGGCTGGTAAGACTGCTTATGCTGGAGCCGGAAGAGGTGTCACAGCTGGCGATATTGGAACCTCCGCTGCTCGGAAGCGAGCTATTGGCTCCGTTGATGACGGAGTTCGATATGGACGAACATGCGGCATCCGCTACCAGAGGCGTAGCTACAGCCGGTACGATAAGCATCAGGGCAGTAGACGCCAGAAGCAATCGTCGTTTGATTTTTTGTATCATTTTTCTTACCTTTCTTTATCGTTCCTTTAACTTATACTACAAGCTTAAGCATGAATCAAGGCATAGTTCTACGGTGTTAGGTCTTGGATGTCTGGTAAACCACGAAGTGGATAAGGAATTGGGCCAGACCTGCTATGGCCAGGCCTATCACGGCGTAGAGAAGGGTGCCTTTGGCGTTGGCCACTTTGTTCTGATCGCCACCCGACGTTATGTACTTGAAGGCGCTGGCTATGATGGCTATCACTGCCGCTATGCCGATGATTATGCTAAGTATGCTGCCTATCACCTGAAGCGTGTTGTTGACCTGGGCATCGCTACAGTTGTTGCCGGTCTGACCCAGACCCTGAAGCACCTGGGCTTTGGCAGAGCTGCCGGATGGACAGGCCCCTGCGGCAGCATAGGCAGGCGCGCTGGTCGCTATAGCACCGAAAGCTACGGACAACGACACCACCAGGTTTAATAACGTGCGTTTCATACTCATAGCTCATAACCTCTTTATTACATATGTGATTATTGTCTTTGCCAGAACTATTATCGCCAGTCCTATCAGGGCGCTCACGATTGTACGGCGCGCCTCTTCCACGTCAGTGTCCGTACGCGAGCCCGTACTCACATCACTACCGGAAGTGATGAAGCGTATTGAGCCGATTATTATCATGATGACCGCTATGGCTCCAGTCAGATACGCTATTATGTTAGTTATCTTCAGCAGAATCCCGTCAGGACCGGCTATTGGGTCGGAGCCATTGGCCTTGCAGGCCGCGGAGCTGGCGTTACTGCCCGAACATGCACCCGCGAAGGGATCGAAGGCGGCCGTGGTAGCCGGTACCACCAACAAGCTGGCGGTCAGAAGCGCTAATGAAACTATAAGTCCCTTTATCACGGCGCCCCCCTGTGTATGACGAAGGCTGCTATGGCTTCGGCTGATATGGCCAGGGCTAGGCCTACCAGGGCAAAGGCTACGCCTTTCTTGGCTTCGGAGGTCTTGCCGGGATCACCGCCGGAGGTGACATTGCTGGACCCGACGGTGCTGACCTGTGCGGCGGGCAGGGGCTTGGTCACGGGGGCCGCTGTCTTAGCCGCTCCTCCTGGGGGATAAGCGTCATACATTGGCGATTTGGCCATGGCCTGGGCTGTAACTGGAGCAGCCAGCCACACCATCAAGGCTAGCAGCAGCGAGGCTGTAGTCCTAGACAGGTTATCTCGTATTATCCGTAGCATATCTTTTTATCGGGTTTCTGTTTGCAAGTTTTACATAAGTATTATAGGACGCCTGTCCATATTGCACAACGACGACGTCAGTTCAGCTGTCCTCCTAGGTATGAAACCAGAGCCACAGCTACCAACGCGATAGCCAAGCCCGTCAGAGCGCTTATTATGGTCGATTGTGCCGACGCCGCGCGTTCAGCGTTACCGCGGCTGCCCACATATTCAAACGAGCCTATCAATATGAAGCCCACGGCTACCAAGGCGGATAGTCTTAGCAGGTCGTCTATTATGGCCAGCACCACGCCGGGTATGTCGCTGGCCTTATGTCCGCATTCATTCTTATCTCCTTGTGCGAAGATGTTGAAGCAGTGTATGGCGCAAGGATCCCCATTCAAACCAAGCTCGCTGTCGGGCATGAAGTGATACCAAGGCTCCAGACCTAAGAAGCCCAGGGGCCCGTTGGCCCTCTTGTCGCAATAGTCAGCGCTCGACGCCACTATATGGTTAGGCGTTTCCAGGCTCAGGGCTGCCGCTGGGTGGGCGCCGGACAGCAGTCCTACTCCGAAAGCGATAGCGCACAGCACTACGGCTAACGGGGCCGCGAACCTCCTGATCTTGCTGGTACGTAATGTAGGCTTGCTCATGATTAGAATATGCCTCCCGGGACTAGGAAATTAAGGAAGGCATACATGAACGCGAACGCTATGAACGCCAGCAGTGAATTAGTTATACGGCTCTTGGCAGCGCTGATTTTCTGTGGATCTCCGCTCGACGCCGAATACTGTATGCCGCCTAGGACTATGGAGGCGGCGACTGCCAGGCCAACTATCAGGCTCATGACGTTTATAAGCGGGTCGATGTACAAACCTATCAGGTCGCACTGGTTGCTGTCGCAGTTCTTTCCTTGACCGGCCGGCGTAGGTGAACAGGCACTGCCTTGACAGTTATTGTTAGAGCGGTCAGCGGCACCCAAGGGATAGCCCGTGTTGGTACAGGCGTTCTTGGCCTTGTCGTCCTTTTTAAACTTATTATTACAGGCGGATTTGTCCTTGCCGTTCAGGCCTAGATTATAGCCGTATACGCAGCCTGTCAGGCGTGAATCCTTGGACTTGGTTTTCAGGTTGAGCTTGTCGGCGCATATCTGAGTAGGACTCTTTTGGGCGGCTGCGACACTCGGTTGGC
>CAZSAN010000125.1:0-2899 GCA_964604985.1 uncultured Candidatus Saccharibacteria bacterium
GAATCGCAGATTTTCCACTGGCCATGGCTTCCAATCGTACGATGCCGAAGCTGTCGCCGCCTGTGCTCGGGAAGACAGATATATCTGCGGACGCGTAGTAACGCGGTTTGTCATCTTCAGATACGAAACCGGCCATCTCGACCACACTCTCCAAGCCGTGCTCCTTGATGTAGCGCTTAAGGTGATGCTCCATAGGACCTCTGCCGCACACTACCACCCGGAAGTCCGGCAAGTCTGACTTGCCATAGATGGTTGAGACAGCCTTCAATAGTTGAAGACAGCCCTTGCGTGAGACCAGACGCCCCAGGAACAGAACGGTCAGGCGGCCATCATCGTACCTCTCTAACGGCTGCGCCCTGTTAAAACGCTCATAATCGATCACGTTGGGCGATATCTCGCTCTTTACGCGAAACGTGTCGCTGGCAAAGTCCGAGGCTGCCTGAGAGACGCTTAGCATAGCGTCGAAACGCTTCAACGACCTGTACAGCCAGATCCCCAAAGCGCTGTTACCAACGCTTACCAGACGGTTATTGGGAGCTATGTGGAACGTTCCTATGATGGCGGTGTAGGGATCAGCGGCCATGATAGCCTTGTGACCCATGAAAGGGCTGTAAGGCACCTGTATGTGCAGTACGTCGAAGCGCTCAGCTTCTAGCACATGGCGCACCTTGGCCTTGCTAGTAGGCAGTGGTATGGTCAAGCGGTTGCCATTGAAGCTGACGCGTATATTGCGGCTCATGCTGTGCACGCCATCTATGTCCTTGCGGGAAGTCTGACCGACTAGGTATCTTACCGCGTGGCCTTGGTCCTGCAGCCAGTCGCCCAGAGCCAGTATGTATTGCTGCACTCCGTCCGGATTGTCCAGACCGTCATCCAGGACGAACCCGATCTTCAACCGGCTTGGAATGTCATTTCTTCCTGTTGCCATGGGCTTCAAGGGCCTCGCGGTAAAGCTTCTCGTATTGTCCTACCACCAAAGGATAATCGAACTGTCTGACATACTTCTTAGCCCATTTGAGCCATATGTCCCTGAGTTCTTTCTCGTGTATGAAGGCGTTCATGCGCCTGGCGAACTCATCCGTGTCCTCAGGGTTCACGATGGATAAGGCACCCAAGCCCTGCATGACGCCTGAATAGCCGGAGTTATTGCCCGCTATGCATAGCGTGCCGCTCGCCATGGCCTCCAATAGCACGATGCCAAAGCTTTCGCCGAAGAGGGCAGGGGAACATAGCAGGTCGGCTTCTTTTAGGAGTTCAAGTTTCCGCTGGTCGCTGACATGCCCCAGAAAACTTATATCGCCTATACCCAGATCATCGGCCAGAAGCTCAAGCTTCTCGCGCTCCGGACCGTCGCCTACGATCACTAGGCGTGCGTGCTGATTTTCTTGGGCGAAACGTTGGTATGCGCTCAGGAGATACTTCACTCCCTTGCGGCCCTCAAGGCGGCCTATGAAGAGTATGGTCGGGCGGTCTTCCTTGAATCTTTTGCCAGGAGCGATCCTGCTGTATTTATTGAGGTCTATGCCATTAGGTATTATCTCGATATGGTCATCGGTCATGCCGGCGACATATTCGGCTCCCGACTCGGACACCGCGGTGTATACGTGAAGGTATTTCATGACGGAACGAAGATACGGCGTCACGACCTTCAGAACGCTACGGCTCACCAGGCTTTCCGGTACTTTAGAGTGGAAGGTAGCTATGTTGACGCTGTTAGAGCGCTGCAATAACTGGCGGCTTAGGAAAGGTATCCACGGCTCGTGGAAGTGTAGTATGTCGAAATCTTCCTTAGCCAGGATGGCATCAAGGTGTTCGTTGTCGGCGGTGCTTGATATCTGGGCCGTCGTTCGCGATACCGAACGGAAGTCCGTGGAAGTGCCGAAAAATATGAAGTCATCGGGGTGGTCGACCTCGTTACCCCGCGGCATAGGTGTGATGATCTTGGCAGTGTGCCCACTGGCCTGAAGCCCGTCCTTGAGAGCCAGCACTACTTCAAGCACCCCGCCCTGCTTGTTGACGCTATACGGGCAAACCAATCCGATTTTCATGATCTATCCAAGTATACCACTTATGCCATCCTGGCCAGATGACGGCGTAGCTTTACGGGGAACAGTGCCGCCGCCTCTTTCTCGTCTGCCATGACGCTAGGGGCATGCGCCTTCATATCGAAGGTCGCTGTCTCGAAATCGCTGAAGATCAAGCGCATATGTTGTTCAACCAACTTGTGATCTAAATAATGATCATTACTAACGCCTACATGACAAACCGGTATATTTAACCGCACCTGGCAATTATCCAATCTGAAGAAGTCATTGATGGTATATGCCCAGGTGCGCACGTCGTTATCGCGCCACAGGTTGACTTCGATTTCCTGGATGTTCCGCACCTCGTCCTCGCTATTTGCCATCTTGTATTTATGCTTGGCGTTGTGAGTTCGCCCGTAAAACGTCTTCAGTACCCATGGGTTGAGGGCTATGTGGTAAAAGATTGCAGCCGGTAGCCGGTGCGTTAGTATCTTGGTCCCCCAGTAGTACAGGAAGAAACGCGGTCTGCTGAAGGTGAAGTCGTCCTTGTGGGCGAAACCCACTATGCTCACGAGCAGGGTAACCTTCTTGGTAAGCTCAGGATAGCGCTGCAGCATCCTCGTGGCGACTATGAACCCGTAGCTCATACCGACTATTATCAGTTTTTTACGCTTGTAGCGGAGTTTTATGAATGCTGCCAGGTAATCGGCCATATTGTTGATGTCCGGCTTCTTGCCGATCTTATAGAAGCTGTCCATGCCGCCGAAGCCGGGCAGATCGGGCGCTGTTACTGCGCCGTAACGGTTGATGAACTGCGCCACGCCCCACCAGCGCTCAAGGCTTGAATGGGAACCGTAGATGAAAAGTATCTCGCG
>CAZSAN010000126.1:0-3146 GCA_964604985.1 uncultured Candidatus Saccharibacteria bacterium
GCCGTTCACGCCTTCGTGCCGGTTCCGCCGGCGGCCACAGGCAGGTTCTGGGAAACGCTGGCCGTTAGACGCTTTAGCGGGGTATGGAGCTTGTATAGATAATCGCGTACGCCCAGCTCGTCCCTAAGGAGCTGCCAGCTGTCATTGAATTCGGCTGGGGGCACGGTGGTATGTATTACCACCGGCACGTGCTGCCAGTCCGGATAGGAACGGAATTCGTACAGGAATTCTATGCCGGAGTGTTCTACCAGCTGGAGCTCCAGTATCACCAGGTCGGGTTGGATGGCGTCGGCTGCCAGGATGGCCGCTTGGGCACTGGACGCCGCGTTGACCTCGTGTCCGGCCGCCTGCAGGGCCTGCACGTAGCTTTCCGCCAGCAGACGGTCGGGTTCTATCAGAAGTATCTCGGCCATCCTATACCAGTTGCAGCTGATTATTAGATTGCAGGACCGTCCCCAGGCCGTATAGGTTACGATGCCTGGAGGGCCTGAGCTTGAGGTGCATGGCCTGCAATATGGTGTCCGCCACGAATACGCCGGCGCCCGAGGTGTGGCTCAGGCCGGTGAACGGCTGACGGCTGCGGCTCTGGAGCTCCCTGCCCCGCTGCAGCGCTTCCAGACTGAGCTGCCTGGTATCGGCATACAGTCCGGCCACGATGCCATAGCGGCTGCGATGGGTAGCCAGATGCAATTTGAGCTGGGTCGTCTCTTGGGCTGGCAGAGCCTCGATCAGAGCGGCCCCCAGGCTGGTCAGAGCCGCCTGCAGGCCCTGGCGATGCGCCAGCACCGGACCGAAGCGCCCGGCGACGTTCAACTCCAAGCCTACGCCATAGCTCTTGGCCATGGCGTCCAGCTGCTGGCCTGTGTCATAAAGCACGGACGAGACCGACACCGGTTCTACGCCCAGGTCCGAAGGCTCCATCGCCAGCCGCACGCCTAACGCATAATTGTCCAGGAGCCTTAGGGCGGTATCGGCGGCCGACTGTATGAGCGCCAGGTTGGTCTCGCCTCCGGCACGACCCTGCTCCGCTTGCCGGGCTATCTGCATAAGCGGCAGTTTAAGCTCCTCTGCCACGCTAAGCAGCAACTGCTGTGATAACACCGGCGTTGATACTTGCTGCGCCATTAACAGTCGCCCCTCGCTTACTAGGCTTAATTATAACCTAGCAAGCAAGGCTATGGCGATAGCGGGAATTCCAGCCCGGGGCCGGTTTTTAAGGAGAGAAGCTCAGGTTCGGCAATATATATGTGTTGTAATCTTTCAAGAATTGGGTGCCGTCCGTCTCGATCTCCAGCGTCTCGGACCTGAGCGGCAGGATCACCAAGGTACCGTCTGTCTGGGGGTTTATAGTACCCACGACCTTCACGCCTATCACTTT
The DNA here is from genome assembly GCA_964604985.1 of uncultured Candidatus Saccharibacteria bacterium. GTDB lineage: Bacteria > Patescibacteriota > Saccharimonadia > Saccharimonadales > UBA4665 > CAZSAN01. The sequence continues at coordinate 1,379 of CAZSAN010000126.1, forward strand.
AGGAACCTTGGGCAAGGCATAGGCCTTGATCGTCACCCGACCATCGCTCTGCTTGGGGGTGTAAGTATCCAACACCTGGGAATATGGCTGATCAAGGACTTTCACGCGCAAAGCGAATACGGCGTCCGTCTGATCGGTCGGCGGCACCTCGCCCGGGTTGAAGTAGGAGTCAAGCGTGGGTTGGCCGCTGCCGCCGTTGTCTTTGATGTAACCGCTCCATGTCTTGGGATATTTGACTATAACGCTGCCGGAGGCGTCAGGCCCGTTATACGTGCGGAGCGGATTCTTGGACTCCTCCGCGAATTGCTTGTCCTTTATCGTAGATTCATTGGCCACCGCGACCTTTACGGCGGCGTCCACTTTGGCATCGCTATGGTCCTTGTAGTCCTGGCGGCTTGAATACGACCACACGCCGAAACCTATGGCGCCAAGCAGTAGGATGACCGCGAGTATGAGTGAGACGACTACGCCGTTTACCGCGCCATCCTGATTATGCTTGATCATAAGGTCAATGGTAGCGAAGTTTCAACCGGCTGGCAACCGAAGGGTCGCGGCTACTTGTATTTATAGAGGTAAACGCCATGCTTTTCGGCGTCGTGCTGACGACCCGGTATGGTAAAGGCGAAGCTTACTAACCTGACCGGCTTGTGGGCATCACGCTTGATCCTTGTATCCAGCCTGCCCATATATCTATCCAGCAGAAACGTGAATATAGCCTCGGCCGGAGGCCAATCCTTCTTCCAGAAATCGCCCCAGATCACTTTTACGTGACGCCGGTAACGCCGAGTGCGTACCCATGCGAGCAGAGCCAGCAACGGGTTAAGCTCATACCCCACCGCGTCGATGCCCTGCCGGGCCGCGGCGATCAGCACGCGCCCGTCGCCGCAGCCCAGTTCCACCAGCGTCTGGCCCGGCTTAAGTCCGGCGAGCTCCAAGGACGCTTTGACCTGCGGCCCCAGCGTAGGCAGATATGGCGCCCCGAACAGCAACACTCCGCCGAAACAGACGATGATAACAACCAGGACCGCGGCCAGCCAGATCATCAGTCTTGGCCGGATTTCCGCTTGAGCTCGCGTACGGTGTTCTCTGCCTGGTCCAGGTATTCCTCCAGGGCTTTGACAAGTTCCAGGCCGCGCTTATAACGGGTCAGTGCCCGGTCTATGTCCAGGTCGTCGCCTTGCAGCTCGGCTAGGATCACATCAAGCTCCTGCTTGAGCTCCTCGTAGTTCGCTTTCTTGGATTTGGTCATTGGACGTCCCCTATTTGGCCTTAGGGTTGATATCGGTAACGCCAGCCCGGAAACCGCCATCGGCCAGCTGTACGTCCACTATAGCATCGACCGAAAGCCGCTTGGCGGTACGCAGTACCTTTCCATCGATCCGGACTATGGAATAACCGCGTTTGAGCACGGCCTCGGGGTTGAGCGCATGCAGCAGTCGCAGCCGGGCTTCCAGGCCGTCCCGTCCGCGGCCCAGAACGCTTCCAAGCCGGTCCGCCAAGGCGGCGCCGGTGTCTTCCAGGCCGGTACGGGCTGCTTGCAATGTCTGCTTCATACGATGCTCCATACGTAGCCTGTCCTCTTCGAGCGACCGCAGGACATGCTTGCGATCAGGCACCAGCAGCTCGGCAGCGTTGCTTGGCGTGCTGGCCCGGGCGTCGGCGGCCAGCTCCGCTAGAGACGTGTCGGTTTCGTGCCCGATGGCGACCAACGTAGGTACCCGACTGGCCGCGACCGCCCGGGCGACCTGCTCCGTACTGAAAGTGGCCA
>CAZSAN010000127.1:0-3603 GCA_964604985.1 uncultured Candidatus Saccharibacteria bacterium
CAGGGTTGATAATAGGCACCCAGGCCCTGATACAGGAGCAAGTCGATATGCACAAGCTGGCGCTGGTTATCATTGACGAACAGCACAGGTTCGGTGTGGAGCAGCGCAAGACTCTGATGGCCAAGGCTGGTCATATGCCCCATGTGCTCAGCCTAACGGCCACGCCTATACCGCGTTCCCTGGCTTTGACGCTGTACGGTGAACTGGATGTATCGCGTCTTCCTGAGAAGCCGGCTGGGCGGCAACCCGTCAAAACAGAGATCATATCACCCAACGCCCGCGAGCGTCTTTACGCCAGACTGGACGATGAGCTGGCATCCGGCGGCCAGATGTTCGTGGTCTGCCCGCTCATAGAGGATTCGGACGCGCTAGGGGGTGCCCGTTCCGCGGAACAGGTATATAGGGAGGTCAAATCCAGGTATATGAAGGATCGGCGCGTCGGCTTGCTGCACGGAAAGCTGAAACCAGATGCCAAGCAAGAAGTCATGCAAGACTTCGTTGGTGGTAAGCTGGACGTCCTCGTCTCCACTACCGTGATAGAAGTCGGCGTGGACATACCGAATGCCAGCGTCATTGTCATAGAGAGTGCGGAACGTTTCGGTCTGGCGCAACTTCATCAGCTCAGGGGCAGGGTGGGCCGGGGCCGCGCCCAGGGTTACTGCTACCTGCTCACGAGCGACTCGGGCCCGCCGCCCAGGCGCCTCCGGGCCCTATCCAGCTCTCACGATGGTTTCAAACTGGCTGAACTAGATCTGGAACTGCGCGGCCCCGGCGCCATCTACGGTACCTCGCAACATGGCCAGCTCGATCTTCGCGTGGCCGACCTAAGCGACCTGGAACTTATCGGTCAGGCCCGATCCAGTGCCCAGGAGTTCATCGACAACGGCGAAGATTTGTTACAATATAAGGAGTTAGCCAAGGCCGTAACGCGGCTCCGTGCCGTCACGAACCTCAATTAGTATCTGGCCTGGTTCAACCCGCAACACCCATGTACGCCATAGTTTTTCATGCACATCAGAAGTTGGACAGGGTCTCTAGACGACACCTAAGACGTTACATACCCAAAGGCGCTTTCTTCCCCGGGAGCGTACAGATAACGCATTTTGAAGGCGGACGCGGACCCGATAACGCTAAATTGAAGCGTCAGATCCAGGGAGAGCAGCCATGGCATTTCATCGATCCGTTCAACCCGGACGACAACGAACTCCACGGGCTCTTGGACGAGCATTATGACGGCCTCGTAAAAGCCTTGCGCGACAAGGACGAAGTCCAGGCGGCTTTCCAGGCCGCATGGCTGGCGCACGCGTTGGTGGATGGCCTGACCCCGGCTCACCACTACCCGTACGAGGAGGAACTGGAACGCCTGCGGGGCGGCGAGACACGGCATACCCGCAACGGGCTCACCGGACGTATTTATGTGAAAAGCCCTACCGTCAGAGAGTCTATCCTTATGAGCACCAAGCTGGTGGGACCCAAAGGCCTGCTTACCAATCACGCCATGTTCGAGGCCGGAGCCTATGCCCTGATCGCTCCCCTGAGCCTGAACAGCGGCCGGCCCACCAAGGCTGAGCTCGACAAGGTCCTGGAGATCGGCGTGCTCGGAGTCTTCAAGCAGCTCTCCAAGGAGATCGCTGAGCTGCACCTATATGACCGTTTCATCGCGGGAGGCTGGACCATAGGCCTGACGCGTCAGGTCCGCAAGGAGATGGCGCCCCGCATGGTCAAGATGGTCACGCTGGCCTGGTACGCGGCGTTCATGGAAGCCGAAGGCCAGGCCAAACCCAGGGGTAAATCCAAAGCTGCTGCTGCGACGAGCCGCAAGGCCGGAGCCGGCAAGTGAGGATCATAGCCGGCCGCCTGGGCGGCCGCCAGTTCTCCAGCCCCAAAGGGCACCGTACCCACCCGATGAGTGATAAGGGCAGGGGTGCTCTGTTCAATGCCTTGGGCGATATAGAGGGCCTGACCATCCTGGATGCTTTCGCTGGAAGCGGGGCGCTCAGCTTCGAGGCCGTCAGCCGCGGTGCTGCTCATTCAACCGCCATAGAGCGCGATCGCAGCGCGCAGATCACCATAGATGCCAACATCAAGGAGTTGGGCCTTGCTTCCAAAGTCAAACCTATAAAGGCTAACGCTGCCGGCTGGCTGTCTACCACGGATGAAAGCTTCGATCTGGTAATATTGGACCCGCCCTTTGAAGATCTGCAGCCCAACCTTTTGCTCAGGCTGGCTGCCAGGACACTACCCGGAGGAACCGTCGTGCTGTCCCTGCCGCCTGACGGCGATGTCAGGTTGCCCGAAAGCGCTTTCCAGTACCTGGCCACCAAATCATACGGCGACAACCAACTGGTCTTTTACCGTAAAAACGGCTAAAATACACCGGTACCTACACCCGGGGATGTGGTGGAATTGGTAGACACGCATGCCTTAGGAGCATGTGCCGCGAGGCGTGAAGGTTCAAGTCCTTTCATCCCCACCATTTGACAATGAAACAACAGCACCACGTTATCTATGTTCCAGGTATTCTGGACGACATTTATCATGCCCAGAGCCTGTTGGTGGGCTTGTGGAGACTGCGCGGCGTACACGGCCACTGCCACGAAATACCCTGGACAGGCGAAGAAGATTGGCAGCCCAAATTCAGGCGCCTGCTAGACAAGATAGACAGGTATAAGGCGCAGGACGATGACGTGTCATTGGTAGGCGCCAGTGCCGGAGCCAGCGCGGTGCTCAATGCCTACGTGGCGCGCAAGGACTCCATAGCTGGCTTGGTTTATATATGCGCGAAGATTAATGCTCCGGAAATCGTCAGCGACAGGACATATGGTAAGAATCCTGCCTTCAAGACGTCATTGTACGCATTGCAGGACAATCTAGGGAAGCTCACCGATGCCGACAAGGCCAAGATGCTCTCCCTTTATTCCCCGGCTGACAAGACGGTGCCGTACGCGGCCACAGTCATTCCCGGTGTCAAGGAGCATGCCTTGCCTGGGCTTAATCACGGTAAGGCTATCTTGTACAGTCTGGGTCCGGGCGCCGGTACGGTGATCGGTCCGTTGCAAGAAATCCAGAAAAACGGTTGACAACCCCGCTTTACTTAGGTAAAGTACCCGGCATGTCCGATGACAAGACCTCGGTATGGAGCAATAGTGCGGCCCTGCAACTGGCAGAGGCTTTGACCGCTATTGACGACGTATCCGTTATGAAGAATTTCCTTCGCGACGTCATGACCGAGAAAGAGCTTATCGAGATCGGCTCGCGTCTGGAGGCTGCCCGCATGCTTGAAGAGGGAAGCACATACGCAGACATCGTAGCTAAGACCAAGCTTAGCAGCCGTACCGTGGCGCGCATCAGCGCCTGGATGCAGGACGGTTGCAGCGGATATGCAGCCGTGCTCGCGCAGCTGCATCATGACCATATGACGCCAGTCCGCGCCGGCTAAGCTACGAAGTTATCGAAAGGGAACGCCGGCCTCCGGGCTGGCGTTTTAATTTAGCTAAATGGTTGTGAACTTAATGAAGGAGAGATGAATGACCAACAGGGATAGAATACAGGCCGCCTCCAACATAGGCGTACCTAAGGGCGAGGCTGCCAAACCTTGCCGCG
>CAZSAN010000128.1:0-2627 GCA_964604985.1 uncultured Candidatus Saccharibacteria bacterium
CATGAAGGCCGGCCGATAGACTTCTCGGTTACCAGTGAGCTCGACCAAGTCGGCCGCGTATTGACGGTGCTGGCGGTCCGGCGGGGGATAAGGCTCGATTTCAACATCGGAGATGATCTGGTGCTACACGGCGATCCTGTCAAATTCCAGCAGATAGTGGCTAACCTGGTCAGAAATGCTATGGATTCATACGAATCCTGCCAGGACCATCGCGACAAGACGGTCACACTTGATATATACGCACGTACCGGCACTATGATCATGGACGTGAGCGATCAGGGTTGCGGCATCGACGACGTTCAGCTTGGCAAGTTATTCAGGCCGTTCTCCAGCACGAAATCGCACGCAGGAAGCGGCCTAGGCATAGGACTCTTCACGGCCAAGCGCTCCATCGAGGAAGATTTCAGCGGTAGCATAGAGGTGAAGAGCTCGTTAGGCTCCGGCACCAGGTTCACCGTCACCATCAAATTAGATGCAGGCGGAGGTTGATTGATCCTTAATGCTTATATTTATTAAATGCCTGGTTTTTGTGAGAAAGTTTACAGTGCGGCTTCAGGCGGCTGTTATAATCGCGTGTTATAACATTTAATAATTCTCAAACAGAAAGGGGTCGGCCATCAGAATAACAACTCCTTCAACACGTAACGCTCGCACCGGTCACGCCGGGATGGTCGGTCTGCCCATCTTCCTCACCATGGTCTTCTGTTTCGCGATGGTGATGGCGCATCCTACGAGCGGCTCGACCACTGCCCGTACCGAAGCGTCAGAGACAGCTGCCACGGACAAGGCAGCTATCAGCGCCAACCCCAAACCGCGCCACAAATTATCCGCCAGCAATTCCGCATCCCAGAAGAAATCCCCGTCTAGCAGCAGCTCCGCGCTTCACGCCAGCTCCTCGCCCGATACATCCGCATCCTCTGCCGACGATTCCGCCGACGGCTTAAAGACGGGCACGCCGCAGGTACCAGACGCTGGAAATTATCTGCAGCATGCGGCGCAGAAGGACACCGCGCCAGACGACAAATCGAAAAGCACGGGCAAACTTCTAAAGACTGCTACCAAACCGGTGGAAAGCGTAATACAGGACCTGGAATTCTGAAAGTATCATAAAATAGCTATTTACTTAACTTAAGTAATCATTTATAATGGATGTCATGAGTCCTTTGGACAATGACATAGAACGACTCGAGAATGCCGTGCGGGCTTTCGCGCAGACCATGAAGCGCCCTCAGCGCTGGTCCGCTGTCACAGCCCGGGCCAAGGTCGACATCGATAGGCCTTCAGCTGTCATACTGCAGACCTTGCTCAATACGGAGTCCGCTTCATGCCATGTACAGGAATTGGCGCTGCACCTTGGTATAGAGCCCCCTTCTATCACCCGCAAGACCCAGGAACTGGAGCGTGCGGGTTACCTTAGACGCGTACCCAACCCGGAAGACCGCCGGGCCATAGACCTACGTATAACGGCTAAAGGACGCACCGTGGCAAACCGAATCTGGAAGGCACAGCGCAGCATGTTGTCAGAGGCTCTCCAGGATTGGGATCCGGCCGAGCGGCGCGAATTCGTAAGGCTGTTCGAGCGTTTCAGCAGCGATCTGATGCTTACCGGTACGGGCAAGACAGGAGGCGAACATGCCTGAAATCGCCAATGCGAACGCGACTGCGGCCGCAGCCACCAGTGAGCCGAGCCATAGCGAAATCATGGTCATAATGACCGCTCTGATGCTGGCCATGCTATTGGCAGCCTTGGACCAGACCATCGTATCCACAGCTTTGCCGAAGATCGCTAACGACCTGCACGGTCTGAGCAAGTATTCCTGGGTGGCTACGGCTTACCTTCTGACCAGCGCCGTGTCCACGCCGCTATACGGAAAGATCAGCGACATGTACGGCCGCAAGAAGATATTCCAGACCGCCATAATCATATTCCTTATAGGTTCCGCGCTGTGCGGCCTAAGCCAGAACATGACACAGCTCATACTCTTCCGAGGCCTGCAGGGTCTGGGAGCCGGGGGTTTGATGACGATGGTACTTACCGTCATAGGTGATGTCGTCCCTCCGCGTCAGCGCGGCCGTTACCAGGGATACTTCGGTGGCGTTTTCGCGCTGGCCAGCGTCATAGGCCCTCTGTTAGGCGGATTGTTCACGGACCATCTGAGTTGGCGGTGGGTATTCTACGTGAACCTGCCCTTGGGTATCGTGGCTTTGACCGCCATAGCCGCCAGATTACACCTGCCGCCTAGGCGCACCGAACATAAGGTGGATTATGCCGGCGCCGTACTGCTGTCTATCAGCGTAGTGTCCTTGCTGCTAGCCACCGTCTGGGGTGGGGTGGACTATCCATGGGGATCGGTACAGGTCATAGGCCTGTTCGTTACCAGCCTTATAAGTACCTTACTGTTCGTGTGGCGCGAGCATCACGCGAAGGAGCCCATATTGCCCCTCAGGTTGTTCAAGAATGATATCTTCAGCGTATCTGTCATCTTAAGCCTATTGGTGGGCGTGGTGATGTTCGGGGCCATAATATTCCTTCCCGAGTACCAACAGCTGGTCAGGGGCGACTCCGCCACCAAATCCGGCCTTATGCTGCTGCCGCTGGTCACGGGTGTCATGGGAGGCTCTCTTAC